>NZ_RZOF01000503.1:0-3189 GCF_003998955.1 Mesorhizobium sp. M4B.F.Ca.ET.017.02.2.1
CCGTCGCGCACCGATTTCGGCGAATTGTCGGCGAGCTTCAGCGCTGTGCCGCCATCGTCCGTCACCGAAATCGACGGCTTGGCCGGGTTCTTGTCGGCATCCGCGTAGTAAGGCGCGCAGGCGCAGATCAGCCACTGATGGTTGAAAAAGGAACCGCCGAAACCGCCCATGAAGAAATGGTCGGCCAGCACGTAATTCTGCGCCACCGCCCACATGTCGGTCTTGGAGGCGTCCCAGTTGCTCATCGGCATGGCGCCTGAATCGGCCCAGGCTACGAACATGTCGTTCTTGCCGCCGTTGATCTGCATCTGGTTCTGGTAGTAGCGGTGCCAGAGATCGTGCGTTGCGACGCTGAGCGGAACGTTGAACCCCTTGGGGTCGTTCACGGTGAACGGCGTGTTCGGAAGGTGCTCGGTCATCGCCTGCGTCACCGGCGGCGTGACGCCCTTGGCGGTCAGCCCGTCCCAGACAGGCGGCAGTTCGGACAGCACGGATCCGTCACGGTCACGCTGCTGCAGGCTTTCCTTGCTTGCCTGGTCGATGCCCTCGGCTCCAGGGAAGTGACCATAGAGATTGTCGAAGGCGCGGTTCTCGGCGAAGATAACGACCACCGTTTCTATCTTGGCGATGTTGGCTGGCGGATCGCCGGGCTGCGCTGCGGGCGCGGGAACCGAAGCCGCAGCGCACAG
Organism: Mesorhizobium sp. M4B.F.Ca.ET.017.02.2.1; assembly: GCF_003998955.1. Classification (NCBI taxonomy): domain Bacteria; kingdom Pseudomonadati; phylum Pseudomonadota; class Alphaproteobacteria; order Hyphomicrobiales; family Phyllobacteriaceae; genus Mesorhizobium; species Mesorhizobium sp. M4B.F.Ca.ET.017.02.2.1. Next base: position 690 of record NZ_RZOF01000503.1, read on the forward strand.
GACGAGAGTCGAGGAAAACAGGGCGAGCCCATGGGATCGCTTCATCGTCATACCTCCGTGGTGCAAATGGGATGACACCAGCTTCGCGGCATATTGGCAATAGCTGCCGCGTTGGACGGGCAACGCCATGGGCGGCGGTCCGCCAATGGCCGGGCTGTTCTACGGCTGCCCGAGAGGCTGCGCCTCGCATTCCGGCAGCCGCACAGGTTTGGCGAGTTTCGCCAGCGCCTCGGGCTTGGCGCAAGACGGAAAGCCGGCGAGCGGCATCGTTTCAATAAACCGGCTGCGCTCACTAGTGCTCAAGCCGACTTCATTGATCATGCTCTCGACGGTCAGGTCGGGGTAGTGCTTGAGAGTTTCCCTAACCGCGGCATTCGCCTCATCCATCCGACCCAGAGCCGCAAGGGAGCCGCTAAACACCACCCACCTCCAATGGTCGTAGTTGTCAGGTGTCATGCGCTCCAGCATCTTCAACGCGTCCTCATACCGGCCGGCCATAAAATAGGCAGGGCCGAAGAAGTTGGACGTCCACATCGGATAGTTCGGGTCGAGCCGCATTACCTGGTCGACCATCTGAGCGCCGCGTTCGGGTTCACCGAAGCGTGCCGCATAGCCGGTATAGAATGTCAGGATTTCGGACGAACCGGGAGCGAGACGAAGAGCCGTATCCAGTTCGGCCTTGGCGCGGGCGTTGTCGCCCTTGTGGCTGAGACTCATCCCAAACACGGCGTGTGCCTCAGCGTCGCCTGGATCGAGCCGCACCGCGTGTTCGGCCACATCGGCAGCCGCCTTGATCTCGCTCTCGGGATTGATACCGAAGCCAGCCAATATACCGTGAGCATGGTAGAGTTCTACCCAGGCGCGAGCCAGGCCGGGGTCCAGCTCAATGGCGCGGTTGAGAAGCGCGATTGCCTCCTGCTCATCGGCTACGGTGATCTTTTCAATCTTCTCGGTCCCGAGCAGATAATAGTCATAAGCATTCAGGTTTTCAGGTCGTTTGCGTTTGGCCGCGGCCCGCCCGGCCGTTTGAATCAACCCTACGCCGCCGCCCAGACGGTTGGAGACTTGCTCTGCGATCTCGGTCTGGACGGCGAACACGTCCTCAGCGGGCCGGTCCCAACGATCCGACCAAAGGTGATTTCCGGTTTGTGCATCGATCAACTGCGCGGTGACCCGCACCCGCTCATCTTGCCGCTGGATGGAGCCTTCCAGTACGAAACCGACATGGAGCGCATGTGCGACCTGGCGGGCATCCACCGGCTTGCCCTTGTAGACTTCCGTCGAATTCCGGGCCACGACGTCGAGTTCGGGAAACCGCGCAAGGTCGGTGATGATATCCTCAGTCAAGCCATCGGCCAGACGCCCGCTGGCCTCGTCGCCATAATTATTGAAAGGCAGCACCGCGACCGACGGCTTGCCCCCCAGTGACGTGGGCTGAAAGAACCACCAGGTCCCCCCACCCACCAGAGCCAGCACCACGATCGCCGCCGCAGCCGTCCTGGTCCAGTGCGGCATCGCCTGGCGTAAGGTCCGGTGCACCCGCTTGCCATCGAGCCTCACCCGGTACATCCGCACCGGGCGGTTGATATTCTTGACCTGCTGCTCGCCGACGAAATCGAGTGGCCAATCAAGCTTGCCCTGCAAATGGTCGTAGGCGGTACCTGACACCATCACCCCGCCCGGATCGGCCAGTTGCTCTATGCGAGCGGCGACGTTGACGCCGTCGCCATACACATCGCCATCCACCAGCGCCACATCGCCAAGATTGATCCCGATGCGGAACACAATCCGCTCATGCTCCGGCAATCCGCCATTGCGAACGGCCACAGCTTTCTGAATTTCGGCTGCGCAGATCACCGCATCGACGACGCTGTCGAAGACGACAAGTGCGCCATCTCCCAACAGCTTGACAATTCGACCCTGATGCAGAGCGATCGCTGCATCGGTTACGTCGGCCCGGATAGCTCTCAGGCGCCCGATGGTGCCAGCTTCGTCAATCTCGGTCGCCTTTGAATAGCCGACCATATCCAACGCAAGGATCGCCAGCAGTTTCCGGTTCAATGGAGGGATATTCATCATCCTGCCCCGGACCCAAACTGGCCAAAATGGTACACCTAACCCAGCACGCTGACGAGAGGCCGCCCCGCCAGGCCAGGAACAGGCCGAGCATCCACAGGCTGTTGACCGACCAGCCCACGTTGCCGGCGGCATCCGGGATCTATCTGGCGTTTGGAGCGGCAATCGCTTAGATGCTTAAATGCGTATGAACCCATAAGGTGGCGTGATAAGTGCGACGTAACGACCTTGGCGATCTCAACGTTTTCCTCGCGGTCGCCGAGGAACGCAGCTTCACGCGTGCCGCAGCCAGGCTAGGCCAGTCCCAATCATCGCTGAGCCAAACGGTGCGCCGGCTCGAGGAGCGGCTCGGGATGAGGTTGCTGACCCGCACGACGCTCAGCGTCGCTCCGACACAGGCGGGTGCGCAACTCATCGAAACCCT
>NZ_RZOF01000504.1:0-3187 GCF_003998955.1 Mesorhizobium sp. M4B.F.Ca.ET.017.02.2.1
GGCCTGCCGCTGGCGCTCGCCATCATCGGCGGCGAGCCGGCGCGCTTCGCGCCGCTGTTCGAGGTCTATCGCCAGGCCGCCAGACGGGCCGGCAACGATCCGGCAAGCCTCGCCACCAGCCTCAACGTGCACGGCTTCATCGCCGAGACCACCGAGAAGGCTGCGGACGATTTCTACACGCCGCAGGCCGAGGTGATGAACCGCATCGGCCGCGAGCGCGGCTGGGGGCCGACCTCGCGGGCGCATTTCGACCAGTCGCGCGGCCCGAACGGCGCCTTGTTCGTCGGCAATCCCGAACAGGTGGCGGAGAAGATCGTCGCCCAGCACAGGATCTTCGACAATGACCGCTTCCTGCTGCAGATGGCGATCGGCACCACGCCGCACGCCAAGGTCATGAAGGCGATCGAGCTCTACGGCACCAGGGTGGCGCCCATCGTGCGCAAGGAAACGGCGAAGGCAGCACCAGCCGAACCCGTCGCCTGACGGCCGGCCGGACGCGTTCCAGCGCCGAAGCCGCGGCTTCATCTTCGCCGTCGGCGCATTTCCTGTCCGGCCGAAGTCATTGCCGGCTAACGGAACTTTGCCGTCGGAAGCACGTTTTCGCGAGAAGCCGCATCATCATTTGCGGCGTGCCCGAGGGAAACGATGAAGGCCGAACCGACCGCTTCGGGCACCGGCGCCACCGGGACGCCTGATCCGCGCGAAGACATACGCGCGGATACGCATTTGATACGGTCGCTGCTCATCGGCATCTTCATCCTGATGGCGGTCTATGCGCTCTACTTCGGCCGCGCCTTCTTCATGCCGGTGATCCTAGCCTTCCTGCTGGCGCTGACGCTGACGCCGATCGTGCGCTTCCTGCGCCAGCACGGCGTGCCCGACGCGCTGTCGGCGACGCTCCTGGTGCTGCTGTCGCTGATCTTCGTCGCCGGCGCCGGCTATCTGCTCAGCGGCCCGGTCATCGAGCTCATCAACAACGCGTCCACGATCGGCATGCAGCTCACCGAGCGCCTGGCCCAACTCAGGCAGCCGTTCGAGAAGATCATGCAGATCTCGCACCAGCTGGAAGGCCTGACCCAGACGTCACAGGAGCCCGACGTGCAGAAGGTCGCGGTGGCGCAGTCCGGCATGTTGTCTTCCGCCGCCGGCAACATCCTGTCGGCGGGCACCGGCATCACCATCGTCTTCGTGCTGTCGCTGTTCCTGCTCGCCTCCGGCACGATGTTCTACGAGAAGATCATCCAGTCCTTCGCCAGCCTCAGCGAGAAGAAGCGGGCGCTGCGCGTCGTCTACGACGTCGAGCGCGAGATTTCGCATTACCTGCTCACGGTCACCATCATCAATGCAGGCCTCGGCACGGTGATTGGCCTTGGCCTGTGGGGGCTCGGAATGCCCAACCCAATGGTCTGGGGCGCGGCCGCCGCCTTGCTCAATTTCCTGCCCTATGTCGGCGCGTTGATGACGATCATACTTGTCACCGTCATCGCGCTTATCAGCTTCGACTCGATCTCCTTTGCGCTGCTGGCGCCGGCCTTCGTGCTGCTGTGCGACATCGTCGAGGGCCAGTTCGTGACGCCGCTGGTGGTCGGCAGGCGGCTGGAGATCAACGCGGTGGCGATCTTCATCGCCATTGCCTTCTGGTCGTGGCTGTGGGGTTTTGTCGGCGCGCTGATGGCGGTGCCGCTGCTGGTCGTCGTCAAGGTCTTTTGCGACCATTTCGAAGGGCTGAGCCATGTCGGCAATTTCCTGGCGGCACAGCACAGCCTCGTCGTCGAAGAGGATACGGCCGAGCAGAACGGCAAGGTCCGCACCTGATTCGGCCCGCCAATTGTTGCCGCGCCTGTTTGTCGGACCCGGAGCGAGTGCCTATATCGAGCCGGTCAAAGCCGGACCTCCTTCATGACCGACGCCTCCTTCGACCTCGATGCCTATTTCGCCCGCATCTTCTATCGCGGCCCGACCGAGGCCTCGCTGGCGACGCTGAAGGCGCTGCACCGGCAGCATCCGCAAGCGATCGCGTTCGAGAATCTCGATCCGTTCCTCGGCCATCCGCCCAAGCTCGACCTCGCCTCGCTGCAGGACAAGATCTTCACGCGTGGCCGCGGAGGCTATTGCTACGAGCACAATCTGCTCTTCATGCATGCGCTGACGGCGCTCGGCTTCGAGGTAAGCGGCCTCGCCGCGCGGGTGCTGTGGGGCCAGCCGGACGACGCCATCACCGCGCGCAGCCACATGCTGCTCAGGGTGGAATTCGACGGCAATACCTATCTCGCCGATGTCGGTTTCGGCGGATTGACGCTGACGGCGCCGCTGCTGCTCGAAGCCGGACCTGAGCAGCAGACACCGCATGAACCCTTCCGCCTCGTCGAGACGGAGGATCATTTCCGCCTGCAGGCGCAGATCGGCGGCGACTGGCGCAGCATCTATCGCTTCGACACGCAGCCGGCCTACGCGGTCGACTATGCGGTCAGCAACCACTTCCTGTCGACGCATCCGAGCTCGCATTTCCTGTCCTCGGTGATCGCGGCGCGCGCCCTGCCCGACCGGCGCTATGCGCTGCGCAACAACCGGCTGTCGACGCATCATCTCGGCGGCCGCACCGAGCAGCGGGAGATCGCGACAGCGGCGGAGCTCGCCGGTGTGCTGGAAGACCAGCTCGGCATCGTCATCCCCGACCGGCCCGCCTTCGCGGCCAAGGTGCGGGAAAAGAACATCGTGGAGCGCTGAGAAATGACAGCCCTGTCCGTCCTCGACCTGTCGCCGATCGCCGAAGGCAGCGATGCCTCGCGCTCGCTGGCGAACTCGCTCGACCTCGCCCGCCATGCCGAGCGCCTCGGCTACCGGCGTTACTGGCTGGCCGAGCATCATAACATGCCGGGCATCGCCAGTGCCGCGACTTCGGTGGTCATCGCCCATGTCGCCGGCGGCACCAGGACGATCCGCGTCGGCGCCGGCGGCATCATGCTGCCCAACCATGCGCCGCTGGTCATCGCCGAACAGTTCGGCACGCTGGCGGCGCTATTTCCCGGCCGCATCGACCTCGGGCTCGGCCGCGCGCCCGGCACCGACATGGCGACGGCGCGGGCGCTGCGCCGCAATATGGAAGCCAGCGATAATTTCCCGCAGGATGTCGTCGAGCTGATGGGATATTTCCAGCCGGCCGAGGAAGGCCAGCGCATCCGCGCCG
>NZ_RZOF01000505.1:0-3183 GCF_003998955.1 Mesorhizobium sp. M4B.F.Ca.ET.017.02.2.1
CGATACGGTCGAGCAGTCGTTGCGACTGGCGAAGGCCGGCGGCACCGTCGTCATCGTCGGCGTCGTGCCGCAAGGCATGCAGGTGGCGTTCGAGCCCTTCGACCTTCTGTTTCGCGAATTGAAGGTTCTGGGCTCCTTCCTCAACCCCTACACCCACGGCCGCGCCGCCGACCTCATCGCCTCGGGCGCGATCGAGGTCGACCGGCTGATATCGAGACAGGTATCGCTCGACGAGGCGCCGGCGGTGATCGCCAATCCGCCCGCGCCGGGCGAGGTCAAGGTGCTGGTGGTGCCAGGCTGAACAAGGCGCCTGCAAAGCCCGGGGTGAACATTCGCCGAAGTCTGCGCCGCCCTCATCCCCCTGCCGGACCTTCTCCCCGTATAGTGACGGGGAGAAGGGGCTAAATCCCAGCCTACAGCTTGCCCTGGCGCTGCTGGACCATCATGAAGGTGTCGTAGTTGTACTCGGCCACCTGGGCCCAGAGATAGTGCTCCTTGCGGAAGCCCTTGATCGACTCCCAGATCTTCTTGAACGGCGCGTTCGAGGCTTCCATCTCGGCGTAAACCTCGTTCGCCTTCTCGAAGCAGGCGGCCATGATCTCCTGGCTGAACGGCTGCAGCTTGGCGCCGCCGGCCACCAGCCGCTTCACCGCCGCCGGATTGAGGAAGTCGTATTTCTGCAGCATGTTGGCGTCGGTTGCCTGCGCCGCGGTCCGCACCAGCGATTTGTAGGACGCCGGCAGCTCTTCATACTTGGCCTTGTTGAACATCAGGTGGACGGTCGGGCCGCCTTCCCACCAGCCGGGATAGTAGTAATAGGGCGCGACCTTGTAGAAGCCGAGCTTCTCGTCGTCATAGGGGCCGACCCATTCCGCGGCGTCGATGGTGCCTTTCTCCAGCGCCGGGTAGATGTCGCCGCCGGCGATCTGCTGCGGCACGACGCCGAGCTTGGCCACGACCTTGCCGGCAAAGCCGCCGATGCGCATCTTCAGGCCGGAGAGGTCGGCGACGGTGTTGATCTGCTTGCGGAACCAGCCGCCCATCTGCACGCCGGTATTGCCGCCCGGCAGGCCGAAAAGCCCCTGCGTGGCGAGGAATTCGTTGAACAGGTCGATGCCGCCGCCATGATAGTGCCAGGCATTGATGCCGCGCGCGTTGAGCGAGAACGGCACCGCCGCGCCCAGCGCCCATGTCGGGTCCTTGCCCCAGTAGTAGTATGCAACGGTATGGCAGGCCTCGACGGTGCCGGCGGCGGTCGCATCCGCTGCCTGCAGGCCGGGAACCAGCTCGCCGGCGGCGAACACCTGGACCTGGAAATTGCCGTCGGTCGCTTCCGACAGCATCTTGGAGAACACTTCGGCGCCGCCATAGATCGTGTCGAGCGACTTCGGAAAGGACGACGCCAGCCGCCACGTCACCTTCGGATTGGACTGGGCGATTGCCGGAGCGGCAAGCGTGGCCGCCGCCGCCGCGGCGCCGACGCCGGTTACGCCGGCCTTGCGGATGAATGAACGACGATCCATGAAGTTCCTCCCTTTTGGATCAACAGACCAACTTTCGGGGGAATCCTCGATACCCCGGCTCGGCCTGGGCGAGACAATACACGGGCGACAGGTCGAGTCCAGCGCGGCGGCGGCGTCTGGCAGCTGCATTGCCGGGAAATCCGCGGGCCTGGGCAAGAACCTGCAACTATAGTCTAACGGCCAGCGGCGTGGCCCATACGACGCGCCGAAACTTGTCATGGAAAAGCGCCTTGGGATCGCCTATTTTGTAGGCAGAATAGTTCCTTAGCTCTCAACGGAAACCGGATCCAAAATGCAGCAGCCGCTCGTCGCCATCTCGACCGACGTCCGCCAATTCGACAACTACACCTGGCATGCTGCCCCGCAGCAATATCTGGAAGCCGCGCTCGTCGGCGCCGGCGTGTTTCCGCTGCTGGTGCCGTCCTTTGGCGACCGGCTCGACGTCGACGAACTCTTGTCGTCGGTCGACGGGGTCATGGTCACCGGCTCGAAGTCCAATGTGCATCCCTCGCTCTACGGCGGCGATGCCAGCGAGCGGAACGGCCCCTACGATCCGGCCCGCGATTCGACCACGCTGCCGCTGATCCGCAAGGCGATCGAGCGCGGTGTGCCGCTGCTCGCCATCTGCCGCGGCATCCAGGAGCTGAACGTGGCGCTGGGCGGAACGCTGGGCACCGAGATCCAGGAGCGCGAGGGATCGCTCGACCACCGCGCGCCGGTGAGCGACAATCAGGACGAGCGCTTCGCCATCCACCAGACGATTTCGATCAAGCCCGGCAGCTGCCTCGCCGGCGTCTTCGGCGCGGGCGAGATCAAGGTCAATTCACTGCATCGCCAGGGGATCGACCGCCTCGGGTCGAAACTGCAGGTCGAGGCGCTCGCCGCCGACGGGACGGTCGAGGCGGTGTCGGTTCGCGACGCTCGCGCGTTCGCGGTCGGTGTTCAGTGGCATCCCGAATATTGGGTCAAGTCGGACGACAACTCGGCCAGGATCTTCCGCGCCTTCGGCGATGCCGTGCGCCTGCATGCGGCGGCGAAAGCCGGCGTCCGCGCGGCGGCGGAGTAGGTCTGCCCAACCTCAATCGTGGTTCAGCGCCAGAAGCGGCGTGACCGGCGCGTAGGATTCGTAGCCGTCGCCATCGGCCACGCTGAAGGTGACGATCGGATCGATGCCGTTCGCGCTGAAGGCCACCGTGCCGTCGGCCTCTTCGCGCCAGAATTTCGCCCGCTCGATGCCGGGCAAAAGCTTGCGGCAGTTGGGCCCGACCGTCAGCAGCGTCAACCCGCCCGACACTTCGGCGCCGCGCCGGACGGCGCAAGCCGCTTCGTCGCCATTGGCCGTCAATCGGTAGGTGCTGGACGGGGCCGTTTCGCCGGCGATGCTTTCGCCGCTGCCGGCGCGAAAGAGCTGGGCGCCACCCGCCACCGCGGCAACCGCCACCAACACGGGAAGCACTTTCACCCTGTCTCTCCGTACATTGAGCGCGCCGGCGCGCCTCAAACCTGGCCGACCATTCGGCTCTGCCTATGCATAACGAAGTATGCATAGTGATTCCAAATGGTTAACCGTTCGCTAAGAAATATGGCGGGGCCGAACGGGGTCAGCCGCGCGGCTTGACCTCAGCGGTTTCCGGCACCGGGGTCAGCGGCCGGCGCTCGC
>NZ_RZOF01000506.1:0-3160 GCF_003998955.1 Mesorhizobium sp. M4B.F.Ca.ET.017.02.2.1
CTATTCACTATTCACTATTCACCCTTTTTGCGGATCGATGGCTACCGCCGAAATCGGCACGATCTCGATGCCGCGCTTCCTCGCCTCGGCCACCCAGGCCGAAACCGTATCGACGGTGAGATCGAAGGCCGAGCCGATGCCGACGGCCGTGCCCTTCGCGCGCGCGGTGGCTTCCAGCTCGTCCAGCTTCTTCAGGATCGCGCCACGATCCTGCACAGCGTCGATCGATGAGTCGCCGGCGACGAAGGGCACGCCGTCCTTCAGCGCCAGGTCGGGCGCCAGGCTGCGCGCCGACGAGCCGTCGTCGACATAGGCGAGACCCCTTTTGTCGAGCTCCGCCATGAAACTCGCCATCGCCCCTGGATCGGCCGAGAAGCGCGCGCCCATGTAATTCATGACGCCGGTATAGTTGGTCGTCCGTGACAGCGCCCAGTGCAGGTTCTTCAGGTTCTCGTCCGGGCTCGCCGCCACCGTCAGCGTGTTGCGGCCGGGATTGACGTTGGGATAGTCGAACGGCTCGAGCGGTACCTGCATGACGATCTCGTGCCCGCTCTGCCGCGCCGCCTGCATCCAGCGGCCGATGCTGTTGCCTTGCGGCGCGAAGGCCAGCGTCACCTCGGCCGGCAATTTGGCGATCGCCGCCTGCGTGCCGGTCTGGGAGACGGCGAGCCCGCCGATGACGATCGCCACGCGCGCGCCCCGCGATCCCGACCACGGCCGCGCATAGACGTCGAACGGCCGCCTGCCGTCGGCGGCGCGGACCGGCAGCGGGCCGGTGTCGCTGGCTTCGATCAGCGCCTTGTCGGGGATATGCGCGACCTTCAGGTTCTGGCCGATCGCGGACGGATCGCGGATGACGATGGCCGCCTTGGGCGGGCCATCGCCTTCCTCGGTCTGGACATGGATGATCTGCGGTCCGCCGGCCTTGGGCGTTTCGACCTTGGGTGCCGCCGTCGCCGCCTCCGCGGCGGGTGCCGAGGCAGGCGTCGCGGCCGGGGCCGGCGTCACCTTCGGCGTCGACACCGCGACCTCTTGCGGCTTGCGGAACGGTTTTTCGCGCAAGGCGATGGCGCCGGAGACGCCGATCACCGCAAGCACGGCAAGCGTCGCCGCGACCGCGCCGGTGCCGATGCTGCGCGACGCAACACGCTGCGGCCTGGGAGTCTGCCCGAGCGGTCGTTCTATGTCCTTGCCGATGTCCACCAAGCCGCAACCCCGAAGCGTTGGGACCGGCAGGTGGTCTCACCTCCCGGAACACCAACGCCAATCCTTCTCGGCGCCTGCCACGCCTCGGGCGCGGCGCGCCGGCCGCGACCCCCGAATCAAACTGCCGGAACCTCGCGGTCCCGGCAGCATCGCATTGCTTCGATCAGGCGGCCAGACCTCTTGGCCTGGTCCGCCGAATCCTTACTGGTTGAGCACGGCCTTCTGCGGATTCGGTGGGAACGCCGGATCAGTCTTCTGGCCGCGCAGCAACTGCTCGGCATAGATCAACTGCAGGTCGTCCTTCGGATCCGGCGGCACATAGGCGGCCGAGCCGGAGCCGGTCGAGCTCTCGTCGGCGCCCTTGATATGGCCCTTGAGGTCCGATTCGCCGCGCGTCAGGTCCCGGCCCTGCAGGTCCGCCGGCAGCGGCTGCTCGACCTTGATGTCGGGCGTGATGCCTTTGCCCTGGATCGACTTGCCGGACGGCGTGTAATAGAGCGCCGTCGTCAGCCTGAGCGCGCCGTTCTCGCCGAGCGGGATGATGGTCTGCACCGAACCCTTGCCGAAGGACTGGGTGCCGACCACGGTGGCGCGGCGCAGGTCCTGCAGCGCGCCGGCGACGATTTCCGACGCGCTCGCCGAACCGCCATTGACCAGCACGATCAGCGGCTTGCCGCCGATGTCGTCGCCCGCCCTCGCGTCGAAGCGGGTGACGTCCTTCGGATCGCGGCCGCGCGTCGAGACGATCTCGCCGCGGTCGAGGAAGGCATCCGACACGCTCACCGCCTGGTCGAGCAGGCCGCCCGGATTGAGGCGCAGATCGAGCACATAGCCCTTGAGCTTGTCGGCCGGCACCTGCTTCTTGATTGTGTCGATGGCGTTCTCGAGATCGTCATAGGTCTTCTCGGTGAACGAGGTGATCTTCATGTAGCCGACGTCGTTCTCGACGCGGAACTTGACCGCCTTGACCTTGATTATGTCGCGCACCACCGTCAGCTCGATCGGCTTGTCGGCGCCCTGGCGCAGGATGGTCAGCTTGATCGGCGTGTTGACCGGTCCGCGCATCTTCTCGACGGCGTCGTTGAGGGTCAGGCCGCGCACCTCCTCGCCGTCGATCTTGGCGATATAGTCGCCGGCCAGCACGCCCGCCTTGGCGGCCGGCGTGTCGTCGATCGGCGTGATCACCTTGACCAGGTCGTTCTCCATGGTGACCTCGATGCCGAGGCCGCCGAACTCGCCCTTGGTCTGCACGCGCATGTCCTGCGCCTGCTCGGCGTTCATGTAGGACGAGTGCGGATCGAGCGAGGCCAGCATGCCGTTGATGGCGTTCTCGACCAGCGACTTGTCGTCCGGCGGCGTCACATACTGCGCCCGCACGCGCTCGAAAATGTCGCCGAAGATCGCCAGTTGCTTGTAGGTCTCGGAGCCCGCAGCGTTCGCCGTCGAGCCTGGCGCGCCGTAGACCAGGCTCATCGCTGACGCGCCCATCAGCGCGCCGGCGAACAGAAGCGAAAGTTTCCGCATCATTTCACGTCCTTCCAGAAAAACGGTCCGCCCACCATGGGGTCGGATCGACGGGTTTTCCATCCTTGCGGAACTCGACATAGAGCTCCGGCGTGGCATTTCCATTCTGCGAGGCCGAGGTGCTCGCCACCCGGGCCTCTCCCATCGCGCCGACCGGTTCTCCTGCGAGCACCGACTGGCCAGTCGCGACACTGATTCTGCTCATCCCAGCCAGGACGACATGATACCCGTCGCCGGCATTGAGGATCAAGAGTTGACCATAGGAGCGAAACGGCCCCGCATAAAGCACGTTTCCGTCCGCCGGCGCGGTGACGATGGCCCCCGATTGTGTCGCAACCATGTCACCCTGCATCATGGCGCCATTGCCGTCGTCCGTTCCGAACCGCCTTTTGATCTTGCCGATGACCGGCAGCGCGATCTGGCCCTGCAG
>NZ_RZOF01000507.1:0-3147 GCF_003998955.1 Mesorhizobium sp. M4B.F.Ca.ET.017.02.2.1
GCCAAGCATCGGGCCGCTGAAGGCGGCAACACCCCAGATCGCCGACATGATGCCGAAAAGCTGCGGCCAGATGTTGCGCGGGAACAGCCGCTCGACGGAGACGAAGGCCAGCGACACCAGCGCACCGCCGCCCAGCCCCTCGACCAGCCGTCCGGCAAGGAAGAGCGGCATTGAGGGTGCGGTGGCGCAGATCAGCGCGCCGGCCGCATAGAGCAAGGCGGCAACCATCATGTTGGTGCGCAGCGCCACATAACTCACCAGCCTTCCGGCGGCAGCGCCGGCGACGACGGCGCCAAGCTCGTAGATCGCCAGCGACCAGCCGACCAATTGCACGCCGGCCAGCTCGCCGACCATCGCCGGCATCACCGTCGCCACCATCGTCTCGTTGGTGGCGTGCAACAGAATGCCGAGGCTGATGAAGCAAAAGCGCGCCAGGTCGCCGCTCGCCCACAATGCCCGCCAGTCCACCTTGCCGCCCGCCTTGTTGCCGCTTGCCGCCGTCACGTCGATCTCCTGCTTGCCATTCGCAGCCTCATCCGCAACGCGAAAGGGCGCCAGATCCAGTTCGGCTGAGCTTGTAGAACCTCAAGCGCGGTTGAGCTCAAGAGGCCTTTTCAGGAATGTATGGCGAACGCCGCGACGCTTGAAGACCGGCTTTTGATGAGCTGTCAGTTGGCGGTGCTGCGCAGTTGGAACTGGCTGACGCCGATGGCGATGTTGATGCCGGTCTGCGTCTGCAGGCTGAGAGGCTGCAGCGTGAAGGCCTGTTCGGAGCCGCCGACGAGCAGATTGGCGCCGGCGCCAACCGCCGCCGTCAGCTCGGCGCTTGCGCCGACATAGTCGCCGGCAAGGGCGCCCGGCGCATAGATGTTCTTCAGCGGCGTCAGCACCAGCCACTGCATGACACTCTGTTTGGTGGTGCCGATGTCCAGCCCGTATTTGTTGACGGCGCCGAAATAGGCCTCCGGCGCGAATGTCTTGTCGGCGGGCGTGAAGGTGCAGTTCAGGTCCTTGCTCGAGCCGAAGACAAAGCCGGTGCCGCCGCCGATGGCGCAGTCGAGCACGCCAAGCTCGACGCCGCCGCTCTGCGCATAGGCCTGTCCCGCGCAGGCGGCGGCGATCAGACCAGCGGCAATGATGGTTCTTGGCATGGCGGTCCCCCCAAAAGCATGCGGCGCGAAACAGTAGCCTGTTCCGCGCCGCGCGTAAGGGAGCAAATGCGCCTTATTTGAAGGAGTGGATCAGCTCCAGCGAGGTGACCGCAACCGCCAGGTTGACGCCAGTCTGCGCCTGAACGCTGAGCGGCTCGAGCATGAAGGCGCCACCCAGCCCGCCGACCAGGAGATTGGCACCGCCGCCGGTCACGACACTCGCCTCGGCGTTGACGCCGTAATAGCTGCCGGCAAGGTCGCCCTCGTCATGGCTTCGGGTGGCGGCCAGAACCGCCCATGCCAGCTGGCCCTGATGCGTCTGGCCGACATCGATGCCGAGCTTGGAGATCATTCCCGTGTACTGCTCGGCCGGCCCATGATGATACGGGCGGAAGGTGCAGGACACGCCCTTGTTCGAGGTGATGACATAGCCGACGCCGCCGTCGATGGTGCAATCAAGCGTGCCAAGCCGGAGCGTGCCGGCGTTGACGGGGAACGCGAGGACCGTGGTGGCGAGCGCGGCGGCATAGGCAAGTGTCTTGATCATTGGAAAGGTCCTTTCGCAAATTTGGCCCCGGTTAACGGTCGAGGTGCGTGGAGCGTTCCGCCGAAAACTTGGCGCGAACATGGCAAGGGTTAACGCTTTGCCCTCGCTGTCAGCATGGGTGACAGCGGTTCGTCGTCGGACACGGCCGGCGGATTTTCCAAGCATCTCCGACTGAGGATCGGTTCTTTTGGGCGGAAGGCCTCGGTCGCGACCAGGCCTTCCAGCCATGCGGGATCGACCCTAACGACAGGGTGTCGCGCGGTGCGCCGGCTGTATCAGCTGGCGCTGGCGGTGTTGGTGCGCGACAGGCCGTCCTTGGCCGGCTGGTAGTTCGGATCGAGATGAACCGCCTCGCGGTAGGACTTCGCCGCCCGCGCCTTGTCGCCGCGCCGCTCGTAGATCAGCGCCTGGTTGGCCCAGGCCTCGGCGTTCTTGCCGTCGAGCTTGATGGCCATGTTGAAGTCGGAGAAGGCGTTGTCCTCGTCGCCCGTCGCCAGATAGGAGAGGCCGCGGCCGTTGTAGGGCTCGGCGGCGTCCGGCGCCAGCGAGATGGCGGTCGAGAAATCCTCGATGGCGAATTTGTGCTGACCCTGGCTCTGATAGATCAGGCCGCGATTGTGGTAGGCGCGGGCATCGGTCGTATCGAGCTGGATCGCCTTCTGGAAATCGTTGAAGGCGTCCTGGGTGCGGCCCGCCTTGCGGTAGAGATTGCCGCGGCCGATAAAGGCGGCGTCGTAATTGGCGTTGATCTGGATCGAACGGTTGTAGTCGGCGAGCGCGGCCTCCTGGTTGCCGAGGAAGCGCTGGATGAGCGCGCGGTTCGAATAGGCCTGGTAGAAATTCGGGTTGAGCTGGATGGCGGTGTCGAAGTCCTTCAGCGCCGCCTGGTACTGGCCGCCGCGGCCATAGGCCGAACCGCGCACATTGTAGCCTTCCGGATCCTGCGGATTGCGCTGGATCACCGCCGACAGCGAGGAGATGTTCTCGGTCGAGCCCTGCGCCTTGTCGATGTTGTTGAATTCGCCGGTCGGGGCCGTCTGGCATGCGGCAAGCGCCAGGCCCGAGAGCAGGGCCGCCGTCAGGGCGAAGCCGCGCATTGCGGTTCTGCGCTCCACGGAAATTGAATTCATCTCTGCTTTGTCCTCACTGCCCGCCGCGCCGTCAGGTCCGTTCCCTCTCCGAACCGGGTCAAACTTCATCACAAAGTGTCAGAGCATCCGTTGTGCGTCCAAGCAGGCGCACGTCGCTCTAAACAAAAGGGTGGCGGCGATTCCGCATCGCGCCACCCTTGGGTATCCTTCGAAAAGGACGAAAAATTGGCGGTATCAGCGCGGCGAACGCGCAGCACCCGCAGCGCCAGCCGGAGCCGGACGCGGCGTCATCGGCAGCAGGCCTTCGCGCTGGGCGCGCTTGCGGGCCAGCTTGCGGGCGCGGCGCACGGCTTCGGCC
>NZ_RZOF01000508.1:0-3138 GCF_003998955.1 Mesorhizobium sp. M4B.F.Ca.ET.017.02.2.1
ACCGACGGCGTCATCATGCCGACCATCATCACCGCCCACATGGCGAAGATGAAGCCGAAATCGGCCGCCGCCCAGGCGCGGAAGGCCGGCGCGACCGCCTCGCCCATATCCATGCCCGGCATGTCCATGCCGCTCATGTCCATGGTGCTCGTATCGGACATGTTCATGCCGGCCATGTCGCCGCCCGCCTGCGCGGGCGTGGCGGGCATGCTCATGTCGGCGGCGAGCCACAGCAGATAGGCCCAGGCGAGCACCGCAATGACGACGAGCGCCGCGGCGACGACCGCGCGGTCGCGTCGCAGCACCGCCTCGAGGGCCGTGTCGGTCATGGCGGCGTCAGTGCACGACGCCGCTTTGCGAAAGGTGGATTTCAGCGAAGTGGCTGTGCGTGTCCGCGACCTCGAATTTGATCGGGCCGGTCGCCTTGGTCCAGCCGCGCCCGGCTTCAGCGAGCGTGTATTCGAAGCCATGCGGCAGGTCGATGCGCGCCCGATGCTCGGCGCCGGTAACAGGGTTCTTGATCGGCTCGCCGTGCCCCTCGGCAATGCCAGGCACGCTCAACCGGGCCGTCCTTGCGTCGATGTCGACGTTGAAGTCGATCGCGGCGAAGATCGGATCGTGGACTTTCTCCAGCGTGGTCGAGAAGACCTGGAAGATGGTGGCGCCGGGCTCGGTATCCTGGCCGCTCAGGATGCGAAGCAGCGCGTCGCGCTGCGCCTGCGTCGCCCGCTCGTCGATGACCACCGCGGCCTCGCCCTTGCCGTGGTGGATCGCACCCGGCCAGCGAAAGACGCCGGCGAAGCGCAAGCCGTCAAGCCTGGTGTCGCCGTGCTGGCCCTTTTCGATTTCCATGCCGACCACCGCCTGGCAGAACCCTTCGGTTGGCAAGGCGTTGAACTGGCACGGGCAGCCATAGGCGCAGTTGCAGTTGACGAATTCGCGTGCCTTCATCGTCCACTTGACGTCGGGCATTACAGTCCTCCCCTTGGTTAGCGCGAAGTGCCTGCATTGCGGGGGAGACGGGACCGCGGCCAGATAAATTGTCCGGCGCGCATCAAGGCAACCCGGCAATGATCATATTAGACGTGTAACATATAACGTTCCCACCCGGCCTGATAGTCGGATCAAAGTCCGATCGCCCGGCGCCTAAGCAGGCTCCGCCGCGGTCCGCCCGGCAAGGATTTGGCACATTGAAACACCGCCGACTGGCGGGCACCGGGCGGTTGCGTGGTCCGAGCCGCCGCATTATGGCTGGCGTCACCCCCACCACAGGCGAGAGACATGGCAAAAGACAACGGCGAAATGGGAATCAACACGCGGCTTGCCCATTCCGGCAACAATCCGCGCGACTATTTCGGCTTCGTCAATCCGCCGGTCGTGCATGCCTCGACGGTCCTCTATCCCGACGCGGCGTCGATGGCGGCGCGCAGCCAGAAATACACCTACGGCACGCGCGGCACGCCGACCATGGACGCGCTGACGCAGGCCGTCGACGCCCTGGAGGGTTCGGCCGGCACGATCGCGGTGCCGTCCGGCCTGGCGGCGGTGACGGTGCCGCTGCTCACCTTCCTCGCGGCGGGCGACCATCTCCTGATCGTCGACAGCGTCTATCACCCGACACGGCACTTCGCCGACACGATGCTGAAGCGGCTGGGCGTCGAGGTCGAGTATTACGATCCGCACATCGGCGCCGGCATCGCCGCGCTGATCAAGCCCAACACCAAGGTGGTGTTTACGGAATCGCCGGGATCGAACACCTACGAGGTGCAGGACATCCCGGCGATCGCCAAGGCGGCGCATCAAGCCGGAGCCATCGTCATGATGGACAACACCTGGGCGACGCCGCTCTATTTCAAGCCGCTCGACCATGGCGTCGACATCTCGATCCATGCGGCGACGAAATACCCAGCCGGCCATTCGGACGTGCTGCTCGGCACCGTCTCGGCCAACGAGACGTACTGGAAGCAGCTCTACGAGGGTTTTTGCACGTTTGGCTGCTGCTCCGGCCCGGACGACATCTACCAGGTGCTGCGCGGCCTGCGCACGATGGGGGTCCGGCTCGAGCATCACCGGAAGAGCACGCTTGCCCTGGCGAGCTGGCTCGAGGAGCAGCCCGGCGTGGCGCAGGTGCTCTACCCGGCGCTGGAGAGCCATCCCGACCACGCGCTCTGGAAGCGCGACTTCTGCGGCTCGAGCGGCGTCTTCTCGATCGTGCTCAAGGGCGGCGTGCAGAAGGCGCAGCACGCCTTTCTCGACGCGCTGAAGATCTTCGGCCTTGGCTATTCCTGGGGCGGCTATGAGAGCCTGGCGGTGCCGGTCTTCCTCGGCGACCGCACCGTCGCCAAGGGCTCCTATGAGGGGCCGCTGGTCCGCCTCCAAGTCGGGCTCGAGGACGTCGACGACCTCAAGGCCGACCTGTTGCGCGGACTGGCGGCGGCGGCGGCACCGGCCTGACCTGCGAAGACAACCCGGGTTGAGGGATCGATTCCGCACACGACCGCATGGCCTTGGCGCGATTGAGAAAGCGAAGGCCGCAGGCGACAGCCCTCTGACCCGCGTCGCGCAATAATATTCTCCGCAATCGCAAATGCGCGGATTGGTTTGGCTTCCAAATCCGCGACCGCGGCTGCATTGCGGGCAGCGCAATTTCTCTTGCATTCAGGATTTGCCATGGCGTTCCGCCTTTTTGTCCCCATCCTTGCCGGCGCAACGCTGCGCGAGCGGCTGCTGGCCTGCATCGGCGCCACGATCGGCATCGCGCTGACCGGCGTGATCAGCGGGCTGGCGATGGGCGGCGGCCCGCATGTGGCGCTGCTGGTGGCGCCGATGGGCGCCTCGGCCGTGCTTCTCTTCGCCGTGCCGGCGAGCCCGCTGGCGCAGCCCTGGTCGATCATCGGCGGCAATTCGATCTCGGCGCTGGTCGGCGTCACCGTGGCGCATTTCGTGCACGATCCGGTGATCGCGTCCGGCCTTGCCGTGGCGCTGGCGATCGCGGCGATGTCGTTCACGCGCTGCCTGCACCCGCCGGGCGGTGCCGCCGCGCTCACCGCCGTGCTCGGCGGTCCGGCGGTCATCAGCGCCGGTTTCCTGTTCCCGTTCGTGCCGGTGGCGCTGAACTCGACCATCCTGGTCACGCTC
>NZ_RZOF01000509.1:0-3131 GCF_003998955.1 Mesorhizobium sp. M4B.F.Ca.ET.017.02.2.1
GCCTTGAGGGCCTCGCCGAGTTTCTTGCGGGCGTAGAACATCCTGGTCTTGACGGTGGCGACGGGAATGCCGAGCACCTCGCCGATCTCGGTCACCGACTGTCCGTGGTAATAGGCGAGGTCGATCACCGTGCGATGCTCCTCCGGCAGGGCGTCGACGAAGCGCCGCAGGGCGGCGCCCTTGTCTTCCTTCATGGTGACGACTTCCGGCGTGTCGGCGCTGTCGGGGACCTGGGCCGCGTCATCGTCGTCGATCCAGTCCTCCTTCTTCTTGCGCAGCGAGGACAGCGCCTTGAAGCGGGCGATGCCGAGCAGCCATGTCGAGACTTCCGAGCGCCCTTCGAAGCTGGGCGCCTGGCGCCACAGTTCGAGGAACACCTCGTTCGCGATATCGTCGGCCATCATTTCCGATCCCGTCTGGCGCACCACGAAACGGTAGACCCGCGCATGGTGACGCATGAACAGGAGCCGCACGGCAGCCCGGTCGCCCTTCGCGACCCGGTCGACAAGCGCGCGATCGGTCTCCATCGCCGCCGTCATGGCCGGTCGAGCCGCCTGGCTCCTCGTAGCTCTGTCGCCGATCGGTCCAAAAAGGTTCATCCTTCCGCCAAGGAATTTTCGGGAGGCTAACCGAAGAGCGGGGACGTTGCCAGAGTATCTGCCTTCTCCCCGTCACTATACGGGGAGAAGCTGCCGGCAGGCGGATGAGGGGCGGCGCCGGCGTCGGCAATTGTCGATGTTGGCGCTGCCCCTCACCCTTACCCTCTCCCCGTATAGTGACGGGGAGAGGGGGCGCCAACGCCGCGTTTCACCCCAAAAACGGCTTCGCCTTCATCGTCTCTGGCACGGGCACGCCGAGGCGCTTCAGCACCGTCGGCGCCAGCTGCAACTGGTCGAGCAGCGTGTCTGGCTCGGGACCTTTGCCCGGGCCGAAATAGTATAGGGCGAAATCCTGCATCTCGTCGTCATGGCCGCCGTGGTGGCCGCGGTCGGTCTGGCCATGGTCGGCGGTGACGATCACCTCGTAGCCGGCTTGCCGCCAGAGCGGCAGGAAGCCGGCGAGCATGGCATCCATCGCATAGACGGCATGGTCCATCTCATGGCAGTCATGGCCGAAGCGATGCCCCATCGAATCCAGCGTGCAGGTGTGGAGGATGCCGTAGTCGATGCCGTGGCGCCTGGCCAGCATGGTCAGCGTGGCGAACAGGTCGGCATCGCTGGGCGTCATCTGGTTCCTGGCATTGTAGCCGGTCATGGTGTGGAAGCGGCCATGGGTGATCGGCCCGCCCGGCTCGTCGAACTCCATGTCCTCGACGAGGTCGAACGGATAGGAGCGGAAGAATTCCGACCAGTAGGAATGGGTGACCGCGCCCGTCCTGCCGCCGGCCTTGCTGACCTCGGAGAAGATGTCCGGCTGCTCGACCCTGAACCGGTTCTCATTGGACAGGATGCCATGCACCTGCGGCGCAACGCCGGTGTGGATCGAGGCATAGCAGCAGGCCGAGGTCGACGGGAGCACCGAGCGCATCTTCCAGACCCGCGCCTCGCCCGACTGGACCCAGCCTTCGAGATTACCCATGAGCCGGCGCCAGTTCCGGTAGGGCACGCCGTCGAGGATGATAAGCAGAAGCTTTGTCGCGAGCGCCACCGGCGGCTCCATTCCAATGTCCTTTGAAATCGGAACGCCGCGGGTCTCTCGGACACGCGGCGCCCACACCCGTGAAACGGGCAGGCCGATGCTTCCTGGGCCCTAGTTGCCCGCGCTCGCCATGCGACGACCCGCGATCGCCTTCTCCAGCCAGCCGATCTCCATTTCGGGAACCGAGGACAGCAAGAGATCGGTGTAGGCATCGAAGGGCGGTGCCAGCACCTTGCTCTTGGCGCCGTAGCGCACCACCTCGCCGCGATACATCACCGCGATCGAATCGGCGATCGACTTCACCGTGGCGAGATCGTGGGTGATGAACAGATAGGCGACGCCTTCCTCCTTCTGCAGGCCGAGCAGCAGTTCGAGGATGCCATGCGCGACCAGCGGGTCGAGCGCCGACGTCACCTCGTCGCAGATGATCAGCTTCGGCTTGGCGGCGAGCGAGCGGGCGATGCAGACGCGCTGCTTCTGGCCGCCGGAGAGCTCGGCCGGGTAGCGGTCGACGAAACCCTTGCCCATCTCGATCTTGTCGAGCAGCTCGGCGACGCGCCGGTCGCGCTCGCTGCCGCGTATGCCGAAATAGAATTCGAGCGGCCGACCGATGATGGTGCCGACCGTCTGGCGCGGATTCATCGCCACGTCGGCCATCTGGTAGATCATCTGCAGCTGGCGCAGATCCTCCTTCGGCCGGTCGACGAGCTTGTTGCCGAGCGTGCGGCCATCGAAGACGACGCTGCCCTGCTCGGGCGGCAGCAAGCCGGTGATGGCGCGCGCCAGCGTCGACTTGCCCGAACCGGACTCGCCGACGACGGCCAGCGTCTGGCCCGGAAAGATGTCGACCGAAACGTTTTTCAGCACCTTGATGTGGCTGCGGCCATAGGCGGCGGTCACGTTCTTCACCGACAGCACCGGCGTCGTGCCGGGCGTTTGCTCCTGGTGCGCGATCTCGTGCACCGAGACCAGCGCGTTGGTGTATTCCTGGCGCGGTTCCTTGATGATCTGGCGGGGGCCGCCCCATTCGACCAGCCGGCCGTGGCGCAGCACCATGATCTCGTCCGACACTTGGGCGACGACGGCAAGGTCATGGGTGATGTAGAGCGCCGCGACATGCGTGTCGCGGATGGCGTCCTTGATCGCCGCCAGCACGTCGATCTGCGTCGTCACGTCGAGCGCGGTGGTCGGCTCGTCGAAGACGATCAGGTCGGGTTCGGAGCACAGCGCCATCGCCGTCATGACGCGCTGCAGCTGACCACCGGAGACCTGGTGCGGGAAGCGTTCGCCAATGGTTTCCGGGTTGGGGAGGCTGAGTTTCTTGAACAGCGCGACGGCACGTTTCTCGGCCTCGGCCCGGGTCGCCGTGCCGTGCAGAAGGGCAGCTTCGACCACCTGGTCCATCAGCCGGTGGGCGGGATTGAAGGCTGCGGCCGCAGACTGCGCGACATAGCAGACCTCGCGGCCGCGCAACCTGCGGAAGCCTTCCTTGC
>NZ_RZOF01000050.1:0-26272 GCF_003998955.1 Mesorhizobium sp. M4B.F.Ca.ET.017.02.2.1
CCATATAGGCGGTGCCGGTGCCGAGGATGGCCATGGCGCCGTCGCTGGGCCCGACCGCACCCTCCAGCGCGATCTCGGCGTCGGTCTCGACGCGGCTGGCGCTGAACGGCAGGATCGCCTCGAGTTGCTGCCTGTAAGTGCCGACATTGGCGCCGGCGAGGCCGAGAATGGCGGGCGTTTGCGGGATGAGTTCCGGATTCTTGCCGGCGGCGACGAAGGCCTGCCGTGCCGCCTCGACAATGTTGGTCCTGGCGCCGGTGAGGTCGGTGCGGATGTTGGCGGCGCCGCTTTTGGCGCGGCCAAGCACGACGCCGTCAGCGGTCGCAAGGGCCGCCCTGCAGCTGGTGCCGCCGCCATCGATGCCAAGTACGAAATTCACGCGATTTCTCCTCCGGACGGATAATACCAATAAAATACCAATAGCCAAGAGTTAATTTCGCTTTCAAAAAGATTAAGGCGTATTTTATTGAAAAACCACGATATTTTGCCGGCAAGCCGAATTTCGCGCGGCGAATTCGTTAATCCGTGTGGACAAGTGGTATTTTTTTGGTATTGTTTCGTCAGTTGGAGGACAACGGATGGCCGAGAAGCGCACCGAAGCGCATCACCAGAATGCCGAGGGGCTGGATATCCAGGCTCCGGACGCCATCCTTTCCTTTCTTGCCGATGCGCAGATCGAGGCCGCCAAGGCCGTGCGCGGCGCCATCCCCGCCATAGCCGCTGCAGCCGAAATCGTCGCCGAGCGGCTGAAGGATGGCGGCAGGCTCGCCTATGCGGCGGCGGGCAGTTCGGGTCTGATGGCCTTGGCCGACGCGCTGGAACTGCCCGGCACCTTCGGCATCGGGCGCGACCGCATCGCCATCCTGATCGCTGGCGGCGAAGAGGCCTTCCGCACCCTTGCCGGCGGGCCGGAGGACGACACCGATGAAGCCTCGGCCGCCGTCGCCGCCGCCGGCATCGGCGAGCGCGACTGCCTGATCGCGATTTCGGCCAGCGGCTCGACGCCTTATGCGGTCGCCGCACTTGAACACGCACGGAGCCGGGGAGCCGCAACCATCGCCATCGCCAACAACCGGGACGTGCCGCTGTTCCGGTCGGCCGATGTCGCGATCGTGCTCGAGACGCCGCCCGAACTGATTGCCGGCTCGACGCGCATGGGCGCCGGCACCGCCCAGAAGATCGCCCTCAACATGCTGTCGACGCTGGCCGCCATCCATCTCGGCCATGTCCATGACGGCTACATGGTCAACCTCACCGCCGACAACATCAAGCTGCGCGACCGCGCCATCCGCATCGTCGCCGCCATCAGCGGGCGCGGCAGGGACGATGCTGCGCGCCTGCTCGAACAGAGCGGCGGCGTGGTCAAGATCGCCATTCTGCTCGCCGCCGGCGCCGCCAACGCCGACACGGCCGAGAAGATACTGGAAGGGACCGGGCGGAAGCTCCGGCCGGCCCTTTCCGCGATCGAGGGGAGCAAGGGGCGCTAGCCCCCCGTTCTCATCAAAACCGAACCTGAAAAAGGTCAACAGGGAGACTGAAAATGACGACCAAACTACTGACGGCCCTTCTGCTCGGCACCAGCATCCTCGGCTCCGCCGGGGTGGCCTATGCCGATGACGTTACGCTCAACATCGAAAGCTGGCGCGGCGACGACCTGACCATCTGGAAGGACAAGCTGATCCCGGCTTTCGAAGCCAAGAACCCCGGCATCAACGTGGTGTTCGCGCCTTCGGCGCCGACCGAGTATGACGCCGCACTCGGCGCCAAGCTCGCCGCCGGCTCGGCGGGCGACCTGATTACCTGCCGCCCCTTCGACAAGTCGCTGGAACTCTTCAAGAAGGGCAACCTCGCCGATCTCTCGGCGCTGCCCGGCATGGAGAACTTCTCGCCGGTCGCCAAGGCGGCCTGGCAGACCGACGACGGCAAGGCGAGCTTCTGCGTGCCGATGGCCTCGGTCATCCACGGCTTCATCTACAACAAGGACGCCTTCGACAAGCTCGGCATCAAGGTGCCGACCACCAATGAGGAGTTCTACGCCGCGCTCGACAAGATCAAGGCCGACGGCACCTACATCCCGATGGCGATGGGCACCAAGGACCTCTGGGAAGCCGCGACCATGGGCTACCAGAACATCGGCCCGAACTACTGGAAGGGCGAGGACGGCCGTCTGGCGCTGATCAAGGGCGACCAGAAGCTGACCGACGCCGACTGGGTCGAGCCCTACAAGGAACTGGCCAAGTGGAAGCCCTATCTGGGCGACGGCTTCGAGGCCCAGACCTATCCGGACAGCCAGAACCTGTTCACGCTCGGCCGCGCCGCCATCTATCCGGCCGGCTCGTGGGAGATCGGCCTGTTCAACACCCAGGCGCAGTTCAAGATGGGCGCCTTCCCGCCGCCGGTGCAGAAGGCCGGCGACACCTGCTACATCTCCGACCACACCGACATCGGCATGGGTCTGAACGCGGCGTCGAAGAATGCCGACGCGGCCAAGAAGTTCCTGTCCTGGGTCGCCTCGCCGGACTTCGCCACCATCTACGCCAACGCGCTGCCGGGCTTCTTCAGCCTGAACAACACGCCGGTGAAGATGGAAGACCCGCTGGCGCAGGAATTCGTCTCCTGGCGCGGCAAGTGCAAGTCGACCATCCGCTCGACCTACCAGATCCTGTCGCGCGGCACGCCGAACCTCGAGAACGAGACCTGGGTTGAATCGGCCAACGTCATCAACGGCACCGACACGCCGGAGGCCGCGGCCAAGAAGCTGCAGACCGGCCTCGACAGCTGGTACAAGCCGGCGAAGTAAGAGCTCAGGCAACGGACCGGCCGGGCATCTGCCCGGCCGGCATTCGGACAGTTTTTAGATAGCGATTGTCGGCGCCGCCTCTCGGTCTTACCCTCTCATCGAGCGGGGAAGACGAAGTCGCAATCGCGGGCCTTGTCCTCTCCCGCAGGGGACGATCGGGGCGTGCATAGAGGCATCATCTAGCATCATACGATTTGGAACCGAGAGAGACGGCGGGGACCGAACTCATGGCCGCACAAACACGACCGAAAAGACCGATCCGCTGGCACATCGCCATCTTCCTGGCGCCGGCCGTGCTCGTCTACACGGCGATCATGATCCTGCCGCTCGCCGGCACGCTGCAGCTTTCGCTGTTCCGCAACATCGAGCAGTCCCAGGTCTTCGTAGGGCTGGACAATTTCCGCACCCTGTTCGGCGATCCCAACTGGTCGGTCAATTTCTGGAACGCGCTGAGGAACAATGTCTGGTTCTTCATCATCCACATGCTGGTGCAGAACCCGATCGGCGTGCTGCTGGCGGCGCTGCTGTCCAGCCCGAGGCTGCGCTTCGCCGCCTTCTACCGCACGGCGATCTTCGTGCCGACCATCCTGTCCTTCGTCATCGTCGGCTTCGCCTGGAAGCTGATCCTGTCGCCGCTGTGGGGCGTGGCGCCGCATTTGCTCGACTTCGTCGGCCTGAAGAGCCTGTTCACGCCTTGGCTCGGCAAGGAGCAATACGCCCTGACCGCGCTCAGCCTGGTTTCGGTCTGGCAGTTCGTCGGCATCCCGATGATGCTGATCTACGCCGCGCTGCTGTCGATCCCGGACGAAGTGATCGAGGCGGCCGAATGCGATGGCGTCACCGGCATGGCCCAGTTCTGGAAGATCAAGCTGCCGCTGATCCTGCCCTCCATCGGCATCATTTCGATCCTCACCTTCGTCGGCAATTTCAACGCCTTCGACCTGATTTACACCGCGCAGGGGGCGCTCGCCGGGCCGAACTATTCGACCGACATCCTCGGCACCTTCCTCTACCGCGCTTTCTTCGGCTTCCAGCTGCAGGTCGGCGACCCCAACATGGGCGCGGCGATCGCCACGATGATGTTCCTGATCATCCTCGGCGGCGTCTGCGTCTACCTGTTCCTCATCCAGACGCGCCTGCGTCGCTACCAGTTCTGAGGAGGCGAGCCATGAGCACTGCAACCCATTCGCTTCCCCGCACCATCGGCGCCCACGCGGTCCTGCTGACCTATACGGCGATCGCGCTGTTTCCGGTCATTCTGGTCATCGTCAATTCGTTCAAGTCGCGCGCCGCGATCTTCGGCGCGCCGCTGACGCCGCCGACGCCGAAGACCTTCGACCTGATCGGCTACACCACGGTGATCGGCCAGGGCGACTTCATCCACTATTTCCAGAACAGCCTCGTCGTCACCGTCGCCTCGCTGTTCTTCGTGCTTTTGTTCGGCGCCATGGCCGGCTTCGCGCTGTCGGAATACCGCTTCCGCGGCAACACGATGATGGGACTCTATCTCGCGCTCGGCATCATGATCCCCATCCGCCTCGGCACCGTCGCCATCCTGCAGCTGATGGTGGCAAGCGGGCTGGTCAACACGCTGACGGCGCTGATCCTGGTCTACACCGCGCAAGGCCTGCCGCTCGCCATCTTCATCCTGTCGGAATTCATGAAGCAGGTATCGGACGACCTGAAGAATGCGGGGCGCATCGACGGCCTGTCGGAATATACGATCTTCTTCCGGCTTGTGTTGCCGCTGGTGCGCCCGTCGATGGCGACCGTCGCCGTCTTCACCATGATCCCGATCTGGAACGATCTGTGGTTCCCGCTAATCCTGGCGCCATCTGAAGAGACCAAGACGGTGACGCTCGGCGCGCAGCTCTTCCTCGGCCAGTTCGTCACCAACTGGAACGCGATCCTGGCGGCGCTGTCGCTGGCGATCCTGCCGGTGCTGATCCTCTACGTCATCTTCTCGCGGCAGCTGATCCGCGGCATCACGTCGGGAGCCGTCAAGTGAATGCGGACCGCCAATTCTCCGTGGGGCCGTGCCTCACCCCACCCGGCGCTGCGCGCCGACCTCCCCATCGAGGGGAGGTAGAAGGTCGTCGCTTTTTCATCGACTGCCCCTCGTTTCTATTCAGAGCAACTTCTTCGGCAATGAGGATGTTCACGCCAACGCCCTACCTCCCCTTGATGGGGAGGTCGGCGCGAAGCGCCGGGTGGGGTGACACCCTCTCAAGAAAAAGTGGAGCAACCAGGTGAGCGACAAACCCCTTCGCGTCGTCGTCGCCGGGCTCGGCAATATGGGCCGCAGCCATGCGCTGGCCTATCACACCAATCCGGGCTTCGAGATCGCAGCACTCGTCAACCGCTCCGACGTGCCGCTGCAGGACGGGCTCGCCGGCTACGGCATTAGGCGCGCCTTCGAGGACGCGTTGCGCGAGGAAAAGCCCGACATCGCCGCGATCGCCACCTATTCCGACAGCCATGCCGATTATGCGGTGCGTGCGTTGGAGGCCGGCTGCCATGTCTTCGTCGAGAAGCCGCTGGCAACGACCGTGGCGGACGCCAGGCGCGTCGTCGCCGCCGCCAAGGCCAACGGCAGGAAACTGGTGATCGGCTACATCCTGCGCCACCACCCGTCCTGGGTCAGGCTAATCGCCGAGGCGCGCAAGCTCGGCGGCCCTTACGTGTTCCGCATGAACCTCAACCAGCAATCGTCAGGCCACACCTGGGGCACGCACAAGCAGCTGATGCAGACGACGTCGCCGATCGTCGACTGCGGCGTGCATTATCTCGACGTGATGCTGCAGATCACCGATGCCAATCCGGTCGAGGTGCGCGGCATGGGGGTCAGGCTGACCGACGAGGTCGCCCCTTCCATGTACAATTACGGCCACCTGCAGGTGCTGTTCGAGGACGGCTCGGTCGGTTGGTATGAGGCCGGCTGGGGCCCGATGATCTCGGAGACCGCCTTCTTCGTGAAGGACGTCATCTCGCCCAAGGGCTGCGTGTCGATCGTCATGAAGGAAGGCATCAAGTCCGACGACATCGACACTCACACCAAGACCTCGACCATCCGCTTGCACAGCGCCGCGACCGGGCCGGACGGCAGGTTTGCGAAACAGGACGAGTTGCTGTCGATGGAAGGCGAGCCCGGCCATCAGGAACTCTGCGACCTCGAGCAGGCCTTCCTGCTCAAGGCCATCCGCGAGGACATCGACCTCACCCGGCATATGGACGACGCGGTCAAGTCGCTCGCCGTCTGCCTCGCCGCCGACGAAAGCGTGCGCAGCGGCGCCGCCGTCAAACTCTAGAACCAGTCAAAACAGGGACGACGCCGTGGGTTCGCTGAACATCGAGAATGTGAAAAAGGCTTTCGGGCCGGTCGAGGTGCTGAAAGGCATCGACCTGGAGGTCAATGACGGCGAGTTCGTCGTCTTCGTCGGCCCCTCCGGCTGCGGGAAGTCGACGCTGCTGCGGGTCATCGCCGGGCTTGAGGATTCGACCTCCGGCCGGGTGGTCATCGATGGCCAGGACGTCTCCGTCACGCCGCCCGCCAAGCGCGGCATAGCCATGGTCTTCCAGACCTATGCGCTCTATCCGCATCTGACGGTGAAGAACAATATGGGCCTCGGCCTCAAGCAGGCCGGCACCCCGGCGGCAGAGATCGACCGCCGCATCGGCATCGCGTCCTCGATGCTGTCGCTGGAGCCCTATCTGGAAAGGCGTCCGGCCGAACTTTCGGGCGGCCAGCGTCAGCGCGTCGCCATCGGCCGCGCCGTGGTGCGCGAGCCGAAGCTGTTCCTCTTCGACGAGCCGTTGTCGAACCTCGATGCAGCGCTGCGCGTCAACACCAGGCTGGAGATCGCGCAGCTGCATCGCCGCCTGAAGGCGACGATGATCTACGTCACCCACGACCAGGTCGAGGCGATGACGCTGGCCGACAAGATCGTCGTCCTCAACGCCGGCCGCATCGAGCAGATCGGCGGCCCGATGGAGCTCTACAATTCGCCGGCGAATGAATTCGTCGCCGGCTTCATCGGCTCGCCGAAGATGAACTTCATCGACGGCGCCAGGCTCGGCGAGACGGCCAAGACCGTCGGCGTGCGGCCCGAGCACCTGACCGTCGACACGACATCAGGCGCCTGGAAGGGCACGGTGGTGCACGCCGAGCATCTCGGCGCCGACACCAACCTCTATCTCGATTGCGAGAAGGCCGGGCTGCTCACCGTGCGCATCTTCGGCGTCTACAACGCCGAGCCGGGCTCGACGCTCTACGCGACGCCGGACCCGGCGAAGACGTATCGGTTCGGAGCGGATGGGAAGGTGCTGAAGTAGGTGCGTCTTTCCTCTCCCTCCGGAGGGGGGAGAGGTGGCGCCGCGAAGCGGCGACGGAGTGGGGGAAGCAGGTCCTCAAATGCGCCGCCGCTGACGAGCCTGATCATTGCTTAGCTTGAAATGACAATGGTCGAGTCAGGTCGACCCCCACTCCGTCGAGCTTCGCTCGACACCTCTCCCCCGATCGACGGGGGAGAGGAAGGGCGCGAAACCGCCTTCTCTCCTTCCGCAATACCACAGGGGAGAAGGGGAGGCGGCGCTTTACGCGTCCGCCCTAAAAGTCTGCTTCTGCTGGCCCAGCCCTTCGATGCCGAGTTCGACCACGTCGCCGGCCTTCAGGAACACCGGCGGCTTCATGCCGAGGCCGACTCCGGGCGGCGTGCCGGTGGAGATAATGTCGCCTGGATGCAACGACATGAACTGGCTGAGATAGGAGACCAGATAGGCGACGCCGTAAACCATGGTCTTGGTCGAGCCGTTCTGCATCGTCTTGCCGTTGACGGTCAGCCACATCTTGATGTTCTGCGGGTCGGCCACCTCGTCCTTGGTGACCAGCCACGGGCCGATCGGGCCGAACGTGTCGCAGCTCTTGCCCTTGGTCCACTGGCCCTGGCGCTCGGCCTGGAAGGCGCGCTCGGACACGTCGTGCGAGACGCAATAGCCGGCAACATAATCCAGCGCGTCGGCTTCCGAGACATATTTCGCGGTCTTGCCGATGACGACGCCGAGTTCGACCTCCCAGTCGGTCTTGACCGAGCCGCGCGGGATCAGCACGTCGTCGTCAGGCCCGACAATCGCCGAGCTCGCCTTCATGAAGATGATCGGCTCCGGCGGCACCGTGGCGCCGGTTTCGGCGGCGTGGTCGGAATAGTTCAGGCCGATGCAGATGAACTTGCCGGTGCCGGCGACGCAGGCGCCGATGCGCGGGCTGCCGGAAACCGCCGGCAGCGATTTCGCATCGAGCTTCGCCAGCATGTCCAGCGAAGCCGGATGAAGCGCCGTGCCGCCAATGTCGGCGACGTGGGCCGAGAGGTCGCGGATGGTCCCATCCGCATCGAGCAGGCCGGGACGTTCGCTCCCCACCTCGCCATAGCGCAGCAGTTTCATCTAAATCCTTCTCCTACTTGCGGCCCGTGGCCGTTTGCAAACTCTCCGCCGAGGCGATGGCTCCCTTGCGGAAACCGGGCGGACCGTACCCATCGCCCCGGTCTCGGGCAAGCACGGACGCCGCTTCTGGCCGCCGGCGCGCGGGATTTTCAGACTTCTCGATCCGGACCGTTCCGGACCGAGGTCAGATCGACCAGCCGCCGTCGATATTGTAGGCCTGCCCCGACGTGTAGGTGGCGCCGGCCAGATAGACGGCGAGATCGGCGATTTCTTCCGGCGTGCCGAGGCGTCCCATCGGCTGGCGGGCGATGAAGGCGGCGCGGGCCGCTTCGTAATCCCCCTGCGCATGCATGCGGTCCTGCAGCGACGGGCTCTCGACCGTGCCCGGGCAGATGGCATTGCAGCGAATGCCCTTGGCGACATAGTCGGCCGCGATCGCCTTGGTCAGGCCGATGACGGCGGCCTTGGTGACACCATAGGCGAAACGGTTGGGCACGCCCTTGCCGGCGCCTGCGACCGAAGACATGTTGATGATCGATCCGTCGCCGCGCTCCAGCATGCCAGGCAGCACGGCGCGGATGGTGCGGATCATCGCGCGCACATTGAGGTTGAAGGCGAAGTCGAGGTCGGCGTCCTTCATCTCGAGGATCGAGCCCGCATGGACGAAGCCGGCGCAGTTGAACAGCACGTCGACCGGGCCGATCTCGGCGAACGCGGCGTTGACGGCCGCGTCGTCGAGCACGTCCAGCTTGCGGGCTTTGATTCCGGGCGTCCTGGCGAGTTCGGCCAGCGGCGCCTCGTTGATGTCGGTGGCATAGACTGTGGCGCCGGCCTTGGCGAACGCCAGCGCGCTCGCCCGGCCGATGCCTTGCGCCGCCGCGGTGACGACAACCACCTTGCCTGCCAGATCCGCCATCGTTTCTCTCCAGGTTCTCGCGAGCGTTTTAGCGGCAGCCAGGCGGGACGCAATGTGCCAGGCGGACACTATGGTCCCGCCTGAGCCGCTGTCTGCTGGAGGCCAATTGTTTTTTCTCGTTAAAGAACATTTGTGAACCCGTCAAGCCCGAAGGCTGCGACAAACGCGGCACCTGTCAGGTGTCAGTCGCCGTAGGGCACCCAGACGTTCTTGACCTCGATGGCGCGGCGCAGGAACGCCTCGCCGGCCGCATCGTCCGAGGCCCAGTCGAGGCCGCGGCCGTTGCCGCTCCAGACGCGCTTGAGGTTGCCGATGGAGTCGGCCTCCGCCTTGGCGCAGGTCTCGGCATCGGCGAACACCCACAGCCCATCGACATCGTCATGCTTGGCCAGCACGCCGGCGAGCTCGGCGCCGCGGCCGGTGACGATGTTGATGGCGCCGGCCGGAATGTCGGAATATTCGATCACCTGATAGAGATCCGTGGCGAGCAGCGGATAGCGCTCCGAGGGCACGGCGACCACGGTGTTGCCCATGGCGAGCGCCGGCGCCACCAGCGAGATGAAGCCGAGCAGCGGCTGATTGTCGGACGCCACGACGCCGACGACGCCGACCGGCTCGTGCAGGGCAAGCGTCACCGCCCGGGCCGGCGGCTGGTGCACGCGGCCCTCGAACTTGTCGGTCAGGCCGGCATAGAGGAACAATCGCTCGATCGACTGCTCGACCTCCTCGCGCGCGGCCTTCGCCGTCACTCCGGTCAGCTGGACGAGGCGGGCGGCGAACTCGTCGGCGCGGCCGGACAGGTTTTCAGCCAGATAGTAAAGCACCTGGCTGCGATTGAACGCGGTCGCCTCCGGCCACGCCTTGCATGCGCGGGCAGCGGAAACCGCATCGCGGATGTCCTTGCGGTTGCCGAGACCGACTTCGCCGGCAAGCCTGCCCTTGGCGGTTGCGATGGCGCGCGAATAGTTGCCGTCCGGCCGGACCTGCTTGCCGCCGATGAACAGCTTTGCCGTGCGGTCGATGACGGTGCCATCGGCCTGTTCAACAGGCTGAGCTGAAGCGGCAGCCGCTGCCTTGATGACCGGCCCGAGCGGCAGCTTCGCCGCCAGATATTCATACATGCCCTCGCGTCCGCCCTCGCGGCCAAAACCGCTTTCGCGGTAGCCGCCGAAGCCACAGGCGGCATCGAACATGTTGGTGCCGTTGACCCAGACGACGCCGGCCTTGAGCTGCGGCGCGACATGCAGCGCAAGGTTGACGTTCTCGCTCCAGACCGAGGCGGCGAGCCCGTAGCGCGTGTTGTTGGCGAGCTCGATCGCTTCCTCGGTGTTGCGGAAGGTCATGGTGGCCAGCACCGGGCCGAAGACTTCTTCCTGGGCAAGTATATTAGCCGGCGAAACAGCGGTGGCGAGCGTCGGCAGGTGGTAGTAGCCGGAAGACGGCAAGGCCGCGTCCGGCTGCCAGCAGACGGCGCCCTGTTTTGCTCCTTCGGCGACCAGTCCCTTGACCCGGTCGAGCTGGCTGCGGTCGACCAGCGGCCCGATATCGGTGTTCTTGTCGAGTGGGCTGCCGAGACGCAGCCGGCTCATCCTGACCTTTACCTTGGCGATGAAGGCATCGGCGACGCCTTCCTGCACCAGCAGCCGCGAGCCGGCGCAGCAGACCTGGCCCTGGTTGAACCAGATGCCGTCGACCAGGCCCTCGACGGCGCTGTCGAGATCGGCGTCCTCGAACACGATGAAGGCCGACTTGCCGCCGAGTTCCAGCGACAGTTTCTTGCCCGATCCGGCGGTCGCCTTGCGGATGATCTTGCCGACCTCGGAAGAGCCGGTGAAGGCGATCTTCTGGATGCCCGGATGATTGACGATGGCCGCGCCCGCTTCCGGCCCGCCCTGGACGATGTTGACGACGCCCTTCGGCACGCCGGCGCGTTCGCAGATCTCGGCGAACAGCACGGCGGTGAGCGGCGTGAATTCGGCCGGCTTCAATACCACGGTGCAGCCAGCGGCGAGTGCCGGCGCGATCTTCCAGGCCAGCATCAGCAGCGGGAAATTCCACGGGATGATCTGGCCGACGACGCCGACACCCTTGTGATCGGGAAAATCCCTGTCCAGTGCCTGCGCCCAGCCGGCATGGTGGATGAAATGGCGGATGGCCAGCGGCACGTCGATGTCGCGGCTCTCGCGGATCGGCTTGCCGTTGTCGATCGATTCCAGCACCGCGAACAGGCGCTGGTGACGCTGCATGGCGCGGCCGATGGCGTAGAGCACCTTGGCGCGCTGGTACCCGGAGCTGGCGCTCCATTTAGGCAGCGCCTTCGTGGCGGCCGCGACCGCCGCGTCGATGTCGGCGGCGCCGGCATCCGAAAGCTTGGCCAGCAGCTTGCCCGAGGACGGCTCGCTGGTCTCGAAGGTCTTGCCGCCGGCGGCGGCCTTCCATTCGCCGCCGATGAAAAGCGCCTTTGAGAAATCGCGCGCGGCGAGCCAGGCATCCGCCTCGTTGCGCGCCTCCGGCGCCGGGCCGTACTCCATGGCGTGATAGCGTTCGAGAATGTTCATGGGGCGCTCCTACCGCAGGAGGTTTTTGGTTCTTGGCGGGCGACTTCGCGGGCTAGGCCATCGCGTGGCGATGGTTGGCCGAATAGTGCCCGGTCAAATGATGCTCGAGCTGACGCTCGATGTCGGTGAGCAGGCTCGACGCGCCGAAGCGGAACAGCTCCGGCTCCAGCCACGGTCGCCCAAGCTCTTCCTTCATCAGCACCAGCCAGTCGAGCGAGACCTTGGCCGTGGAAATGCCGCCGGCCGGCTTGAAGCCGATGAGGTAGCCGGTCTCCTCGAAATAGGCGCGGATGGCGCGCACCATGGCAAGCCCGACGGGAAGCGTGGCGTTGACGCTCTCCTTGCCGGTCGAGGTCTTGATGAAGTCGGCGCCCGCCATCATCGCCACCATCGAGGCCAGCATGACGTTGCGCAGCGTGGCGAGGTCGCCGGTGCCTAGGATGACCTTGAGATGCGCATCGCCGCAGGCTTCGCGCATGGCGACGATCTCGTTGAACAGCTCCTGCCATTTCGCGCCGTAGACCAGGCCGCGCGGGATGACGACGTCGATCTCGTCGGCGCCGTCGCGGACCGAGGCCTCGATCTCCTGCAGGCGCGTCGACAATGGCGCCAGGCCGTGCGGGAAGGCGGTGGAGACGGCGGCGACGTGGATGCCTGTGCCGCGTACCGCGTCGACAGCGGTGGCGACGAAGGGATGGTAGACGCAGACCGCGGCAGGCCGGATGGTTTCGCCTTCAATGCCCAGCCCCTCGACGATGTCGCGCCGGAACGGGTTGATCGCCTTGGCGCAGAGCCGGCGCACACGCTCGTCGGTGTCGTTGGAGTTCAGCGTCGTCAGGTCCATGCAGGCGACGGCGCGCAGCAGCCACGCCGCCTGGTTGTCGGCCTTGATCGAGCGCCGCTTGGTCAGCGTCGCGACGCGGCGCTCCAGCGCCGAGCGGTTGACGCTGCGCACCGATTCCAGGAAGCCGAGATCGAGCCGCATGCCGGGATTGCGCGCAATATGGCCTTGCGGCACGGGCGTGTTGGCGGCGGCGCGCGCCGGCAGCGAGGTGACCTTGGACGTGCCGAGGTCGGCGTCGCGAATTGTGCTGCTCATCTCCTGCCCTTCCATTCAGCGGCTTGCGCTTAATGCTTCGTGCGCGTCGTTCCTCAAAACCGCTCGACGGTTTTGGGCGACACGCAAGAAGATAGCCCGTGAAGCAGTGCTCCACGAGTCCTCAAAAGGCTCATAGCGGAAAAAGGCCGCGAAAGCAGCTGATTTTTGACCGCATGGTCAAAACGGATTTGGGCGGAGCTGAAGCCTCCCGGCTACGGCTCAGCCGACGAAGGCGCGCTCGACGACGAAGGTTGCCGGATGGCTGAGCGAACCTTCCTGGAAGCCGAGGCTTTCGGCCAGTTCCTTGACGTCCTTCAGCATGTGCATCGAGCCGCAGATCATAATGCGGTCGGTCTCGGGATTGAGCTTGTCGATGCCGAGGTCGGTGTAGAACTTGCCGGAGCCGATCAGCGCGGTGATGCGGCCCATGCGCGCCGAGTCCTCGCGCGTGGTCGAGTTGTAAAGCGTGACGCGGCCGCCGGTCAGCTCGCCGATCAGCGGATCGCTCTCGAGCGCCGCTACCAGTTCCTGGCCATAGGTGAGCTCGGCATTGTCGCGGCAGGTATGGGTCAGGATGACCTGGTCGAACTTCTCATAGGTGTCGGGATCGCGCAGCAGGCTGGCAAAGGGCGCGATGCCGGTGCCGGTCGAGATCATGAACACACGCTTGGCTGGCGTCAGCGCGTCGAGCACCAGCGTGCCCGTCGACTTCTGACGCATGATGACGGTGTCGCCGACCTGGATCTTCTGCAGCTCGGAGGTCAGTGGACCGTCCGGCACCTTGATCGAGAAGAATTCCAGCTCGTCGTCCCAGGCGGGGCTGGCGACGGAATAGGCGCGGAAGATCGGCTTCTCGGCATTGGGCAGGCCGATCATCACGAACTCGCCGGAACGGAAGCGCAGCGACTGCGGCCGGGTGATGCGGAACGAGAACAGGCGGTCGGTGTAATGCTTCACCGAGACGACGGTCTCGGCATAGACATTGGCCGGGATAGGGAACTGCAGCGGCTTGGCGCCGGCGGCGTTCAACGCGGATGTCGTGTTCATCAAACCCAACCTTCTGGCCCAGGCTCACGGCGCTGACGCCAAACCTTCTCCTGCGCGCCCGAACCGGTCAGGTTCCGATGCGCTCCTTGTACACTGCCAAGCGGTAAGCTCTTGTGTCGGAAATTTATTAGTATACAAATGATCTCGGCGTCAAGATGCGAGCGTAAAACACCGTTCCAAACCAAGCCATATCCGTAGGCCGCGCATTTCGGGTTTCGACAATGAAAGAGAATTTTTCGGCGCAACCGCGGGATTCCCTGGGCAGCGTCGTTGCCGGCATCGATGTTGGCGGCACCTTCACCGACCTCATCCTGATCGACGGCAAGGACGGCGGAAGGGTGCATATCGCCAAGACCCCGACGACGATCGAAAACCAGGCTTTCGGCGTCGTTTCGGCGCTCGGCGCCACCGGCTTTGCGATCGACGGCATCGACCTCATCGTGCATGGCACGACCACCACCACCAACGCCGTGCTGGAGCGCCGCCTGGCCAGGACCGGCATGATCACCACGCTCGGCTTTCGCGACGTGATCGAACTTGGCCGGCGCACCAGGCCGCAGCCCTATGGCATGACGGGGACATTCGTTCCGGTCATTCCGCGCGATCTCAGGCTTGAAGTCGCGGAGCGCGTCGAGGCCTCGGGAGCGGTGCGCGTCGCGCTCGACGAGGCCGGCATGCGCGACGCGGTGAAGAAGCTGCTGGACGCCGGCTGCGAGTCGCTCGTCATCCATTTCCTGCACTCCTACGCCAACCCGGCGCATGAGCGGCGCGCGGCCGAGATCGCCAGCGAGATCTGGCCGAACGGCTACATCACCACTGGCCATGCGCTGCTGTCGGAGGCGCGCGAGTTCGAGCGCGGCGTGACGGCCTCGGTCAACGCCTCGGTGCAGCCGATCCTGGAACGCTATGTCGAGCGGCTTCGCAAGGAACTCGCCGCGAAGGGCTATGCCCGCGACTTCCTGATCATGAACGGCAATGGCGGCATGATCTCGGCCCGCTTCGTCACCCGGGAATCGGCAAAGACGGTGATGTCCGGCCCGGCCTCCGGCGTCATCGCCGCAGCCTATACGGGCAAGCGCGCCGGCTACGAGAACCTCGTCACCTACGACATGGGCGGCACCTCGACCGACGTGGCGCTGATCCGCAATGCCGAGCCCGCGGTGTCGAACGAGATCGAGATCGAATATGCGATGCCGATCCATGTGCCGATGGTGGCTGTGCATACGGTCGGCGCCGGCGGCGGCTCGATCGCGCGTGTCGACGCGGCCGGCCTGATCCAGATCGGCCCGGAAAGCGCCGGCGCCAATCCGGGCCCGATCTGCTACGGGCGCGGCGGCACCGAGCCGACCATCACCGATGCCAATCTTGTGCTGGGGCGGCTGGCGCCGAAGAAGCTGCTCGCGGTCGACAATCCGGTCACCGTCGAGCGCGTCACCGGCATATTCGAGGACAGGATCGGCAGGCGCACCGGCCTCTCGGGCGTCGAGGCGGCAGGCGCAATCCTGAGGCTCGGCAACATCAAGATGGCCGGCGCCATCCGCATGGTCTCGGTGGCGCGCGGCCACGACCCGCGCGATTTCGCGCTGTTCGCCTTCGGCGGCGCCGGGCCGCTGCACGCGACGGCACTCGCGCGCGAGCTTGGCCTGCCAAAGGTGCTGGTTCCGGCGCGGCCAGGCATCACCAACGCGCTCGGCTGCGTCGTCGCCGATCTCCGGCATGACTTCGTCAACACGATCAACCAGCCGGTGGCGCTGCTCGATGAAGCCTTGCTTCACGCGGTGTTGGAACGGCACCGGACCGAAGGCGAGGAACTGATTGCCAAGGAAGCGGTGAAGCCGAACACGATCCGCGTCACCCACTCCGCCGACATGCAGTTCGTTGGCCAGACGCACATCATCAACGTGCCGCTGCCGTCGTCTACCGTGACCCGCGACACGCTGCAGCAACTGTTCGAAAAGGCCTATTTCGCCCGCTTCAAGGTCGAGTTGCCGGAGATCCGCGCCAACCTCGTCAACCTCAACACCTCGGTCACCGGTGTGCGCCCGGCGATCGATCTGTCGCGGCTGATCGACCCGGCGGGGCGTGCGGCGACGCTTGAGGAAGCCCGGCGCGAGACCAGGCCGGTCTGGTATCACGGCACCTGGCACGACACGCCTGTCTATGCCCGCGAAAAACTGCCGCTCGATGCCGTCATCGAAGGGCCGGCGATCCTCGAACAGATGGACGCCACCACCGTGCTCGAGCCCGGCGACACGGCACGCGCGGATGCCGACGGCAACATCATCATCGACATCGGCGAGGCCTGAGATGAGCACGCTCGACACCATCACGCTTTCGGTGCTGCAGGCGGCACTGCAGCAGGTTTGCGACGAGATGGATTTGACGTTTTCCCGCGCCGCCTTCTCGCCCGTCATCGCCGAGGCCAACGACCGCTCCGACGGCATCTATTCGGCGTTCGACGGTTCGCTGATCGCGCAGGGCAGCCAGGGCCTGCCGGTGTTCGTCGGCGTCATGCAGTATTCGACGAAAACCGTGATCGAGATGATCGCCGACGGCCGCTGCCTGGCGCCCGAACCGGGCGACATCTACATCGTCAACGATCCCTATCTCGGCGGCACCCATCTGATGGACGTGCGCTTCGTCATGCCGGTCTACCGCGGCGACAAGATCTTCTGCTGGCTGTCCAACACCGGCCACTGGCCGGATATTGGCGGCTCGGTGCCGGGCGGCTTTTCCGCTTCGGCCACCGCCGTCGAGCAGGAGGGGTTGCGGCTGCCGCCGGTGAAACTGTTCAAGAAGGGCGTGCTCGATCCGGAGATCTACGCCATCATCTGCTCCAACATCCGCGTCGCAGACCAGCGCATCGGCGACATCCGCGCCCAGGCCGCGGCACTCCTGATCGGGCAGGATAGGCTCAACGGAATCCTCGATCGTTACGGTGATGAAACGGTTGTCGAGGCGATCGCCGAGCTGCGCCGCCGCGCCACTGATCAGATGCGCGCCAACATCGCCGCCATTCCCGATGGCGTCTACCGCTCCAAGGCCTTCGTCGATTCCGACGGCGTGGTAAACGAGCCGCTGACGATTGCGCTCGCCGTCGAGAAAAAGGGCGACACGCTCACCTTCGACTTCACCGGCTCCTCGAAACCCTGCGCCGGACCGATGAACAGCGTGCTGGCGACGACGCTGTCGTCGGTCTATCTCGCCATGCGCCATATCTTCCCGGATGTGCCGATCAGCGCCGGCGCCTTCGAGCCGCTCGACGTCAGGCGGCCGGAAGGGACCTTCCTCGACGCCCGCTATCCGCGTCCGGTTTCGGGCTGCGCTGCGGAGGTCTCACAGCGCATCGCAGAGGCGGTGTTCGCGGCCATGGTGCAGGCGCTTCCGGACAAGGTGACGGCGGCTCCAGCCGGCTCCAGCGGCAATTTCGCGCTCGGCGGCAACGATCCGGCGCGCGGTCGCGACTATGTCATGTACCAGATCTCCGGCGGCGGCTATGGCGGCAATGCCGGCCATGACGGCCTGACCAATGGCTGCTCGACGATCGGCATCTCCAAATCGCCGCCGGTCGAGATCATGGAGCAGGCTTTTCCGGTGCTTTACCGCCACTATGCGCTGCGCGAAGGCTCGGGCGGCGCCGGCAAGCAGCGTGGCGGCTTCGGTCTGGCCTACGAGGTCGAGATCCTGCGCGGCGATGCCCGCGCCTCCTTCGTCATGGACCATGGCCGCTTCGGCCCGCAAGGCGCGCTCGGCGGCAAGGACGGCGCGCCCAATACGGTGACCGTGTTCCGCGGCGGCGAGGCGCATGTGCCGCCGCATCTGTCCAAGGAGCAGGACATTTCCCTCAAGGCCGGCGATCGCGTGCGCGTCGGCACCCCGGGCGGCGGCGGCTATGGCGATCCGGGCGAGCGTGACCCGAAGCTGGTCGCCGAGGATGTCAGGCTGGGCTACTATACGGCCGAGCAGGCGAGGGAGATGTTCGGCGTCGATGCAGGATAGGGCTGGCAAACCGGCCGGGCGACTGTCCACCTTGAGCGCAATCGAGAAGTCGACCCGTTAGTTAAATCGGTATCTCGGCGAGCAATTTGCTTCGCCGAGGCACGAAGGTAAGCCGGCTTCAGATGTCCAGATTGGCGACCGACAGCGCATTGTCCTGGATGAACTCGCGCCTCGGTTCCACCTCGTCGCCCATCAGTCGCGAGAACAGCGAGTCGGCGTCGGTGGCGTCGGTGACCTTGACCTGCAGCAGCGAGCGGACGTTCGGGTCCAGCGTGGTTTCCCACAGCTGTTCGGCGTTCATCTCGCCCAGGCCCTTGTAGCGCTGCATGGTCAGGCCCTTGCGGCCGGTCGCGAACACTGCGTTGAGCAGCGCCAGCGGCCCGGCAATGGTCTCGGAGACCTCCTTGCGGCGCAGCACCGGCGGCTCGCTGTAGACCTCGGTAAGACGCGAGGCATAGCGGTCGAGCTGGCGCGCATCGGCCGAATTGATCAGCCCGGCGTCGAGCTGCACGAATTCCTTGACGCCGCGCACCGTGCGCTCGAACACATAGCCGCCGACGCCGTCATTGGAAGTCGACAGCCGGCCGGTCCAGCCGCGCTCGGTGTCCTCGGCGATCAGGTCGAGGCGCTTGGCGACGCGCTCGGCCATGGCGTTGGCGCGGCCGAGATCGGCAAGCACATCGGCGTTGAGCGCGCCGGCGATCGCCGCCTGCTCGACCACGCTGCGGTTGTAGCGCGTGTGCAGGCCGTTGATCAGCTGGCGTACCGCCAGCGCATCGTCGATGGCGCTGTGCAGGTCCTGGCCGGTCCGCACCTCGCCCGAACCCAGCGTCAGCGAGGCTTCCTCGAGCCCGGAATCGATCAGATATTCCTCATAGGCGCTTTCGTCCTTGAGGTATTGCGAGCTCTTTCCCCGTGTCACTTTGTAGAGCGGCGGCTGGGCAATGTAGAGATGGCCGCGCTCGATCAGCTCCGGCATCTGGCGGAAGAAGAAGGTGAGCAGCAGCGTGCGGATGTGGGCGCCGTCGACGTCGGCGTCGGTCATCAGGATGATCTTGTGGTAGCGCAGCTTGTCGGCGTTGAACTCGTCCTTGCCGATCGAGGTGCCGAGCGCGGTGATCAGCGTGCCGATCATGTCGGACGAGAGCATGCGGTCGAAGCGGGCGCGCTCGACGTTGAGGATCTTGCCGCGCAGCGGCAGAATCGCCTGGTTCTGGCGCGAGCGGCCGCCCTTGGCCGAGCCGCCGGCCGAGTCGCCCTCGACGATGAAGATCTCGGACTTCGCCGGATCGCGTTCCTGGCAGTCGGCGAGCTTGCCGGGCAGCGAGGTGACGCCAAGCGTGCTCTTGCGGGTGATGTCGCGCGCCTTGCGCGCCGCCTCGCGGGCAGCCGCCGCCTGGATCACCTTCTCGACCACCACCTTGCCTTCGCTCGGATGCTCTTCGAGCCAGGTGCCCAGCGCTTCGTTGACCAGACTTTCGACGACCGGACGGACTTCGGAGGAGACAAGCTTGTCCTTGGTCTGCGAGGAGAATTTCGGATCCGGAACCTTGACCGAGAGAACGGCGGTCAGGCCCTCGCGGCAGTCGTCGCCGGTGAGCGAGACCTTTTCCTTCTTGGTCTGGCCGGAGGACTCGCCATAGCCGGTGATCTGCCGGGTCAGCGCGGCGCGGAAGCCGGCCAGATGGGTGCCGCCGTCGCGCTGCGGGATGTTGTTGGTGAAGGCCAGCACATTCTCGTGGTAGCTGTCGTTCCACCACATCGCCACCTCGACGGTGATGCCGTCGCGCTCGGCGCGGATCGCGATCGGCGTCTGGATCAGCGGCTTCTTGACCCGGTCGAGATATTTGACGAACTCCTCGAGGCCTCCGTCATAGTGCAGCTCGTGACGGACGAGGTCGGCATGGCGGGCGTCGGTCAGCACGATGCGCACGCCGGAATTGAGGAAGGCAAGCTCGCGCAGCCGGTGCTCCAGCGTGCCATAGTCGAACTCGACCATGGTGAAGGTCTCGGCTGACGGGAAGAAGGTGATCTCGCTGCCGCTGCGGCCCTCATAGGTGCCCGGCTGCTTGTCCTGCGCGTAGCTGCCGGTGACCTTCAGCGGCGCGTCGGCATTGCCGTGGGTGAAGCCCATCTCGAAGATCTCGCCATTGCGGCGGATCTTGAGCTTCAGCCAGGCCGAGAGCGCGTTGACCACCGAGACGCCGACGCCGTGCAGGCCGCCAGACACCTTGTAGGAATTCTGGTCGAATTTGCCGCCGGCATGCAGCTGCGTCATGATCACTTCGGCTGCCGAGACGCCTTCGCTGGGATGGATGTCGGTCGGAATGCCGCGGCCATTGTCGATGACGGTCACCGAACCGTCGGGGTTGAGCGTCACCGAGACCAGGTCGGCATGGCCGGCCAGCGCCTCGTCGATGGCGTTGTCAACAACCTCATAGACCATGTGATGCAGGCCAGAGCCATCGTCGGTGTCGCCAATATACATGCCCGGCCGCTTGCGGACGGCATCCAACCCCTTCAAAACCTTGATAGAATCGGCGCCGTACTCGGCTTCCGCGCCATTGGCGCTTTCAGTCTGATCGCTCATGAAAACCTGTCTGATTGATGGCTGCTGGTCCAGCGCTGGAAACTGGCTCCGAATCGCGCCGTTTTGATGTCCTAGATATAGGCGCAAATGCCGGTTTTTCCAAGGTTTGCCGGCATTTCCGGGCGGGAAAGCCGGCTGTCCGGAGCTAGCCCCGCCGCAGGCTATTTTGTCCTGGCCAGCCGATCCTGGAGAAACTTGATCATGAACTTGTATCGCGGCGCCAGCCGGCCGCTGCGATCGAGCTCCAGCGTCCGCTCGAGCGCCTCGGAAAGCACGGCCTTCGGGTTCCTCGCAACCTGGGAATAGTCGATCATCGCGACCACCAGGTCGCGCTGCCAGGTGGCGTTTTCGGGGTCGGATTGGGCAAGCTGCTGGCGGATGTCCAGGCTGTCCTCGAAGGCCTTGCGCGCGCCCTTGATGTCGCGCTGCTTGGCCTTCAGCATGCCGATCTCGGACAACGTTATCGACAGGTCGCGCTGCCAGTCGGAATTGGCCGGATCGAGCCTGGCCAGCCTGTCGACGATGGTGAAACTGTCGAGATAGAGTTTCAGTGCGCCCTTGCGGTCGCCCTGGATGGCGAGCACGCCGGCGACCTTTTCCAGGCTGACCGAGAGGTCGCGCTGCCACTCCGTGTTGTCCGGGTCGCCGTCGGCCAGCGCCTGGGCCTGGGCCAGTGCCTGCCGGTAGGCAGAAAGCGCCGCCGGCCAGTTCTCCTGGTCCTTCAGCGCATTGCCGACCTTGGTGTTGCCGACCGACAGGTCGCGTTGCAGCTCGGTGTTGTCGGGGTCGCGGCTTGCCAGCCGCTCGACGATCTCCAGGCTGTCCCGGTAGGCGGCGAGCGCGCCTGCGGCATCGTCGCGCTCGCGCTTCAAGTCGCCGATCGTGTCATGGCTGACCGAGACGTCGCGCTGCCGCTCGGCGTCGTCCGGCTGCTTCGCGGCCAGCGCCAGCCGGATCCGTCCGAGGCGAGCGTCTTCATCTCGCCGCGCACCTTGACGAAGGCATCCGCCGCCTCGCGCAGCCTGGCGTTCAGGCTTTCGGCGGAAAGGTGGCTGGTGTCGGTGCTGATCAGCGCGCCATAGAGCGGCGCTAGCGGCATGTCGGCGTCGCTGGCGATCTGCTCGACCTCGCCGCGCATCTGCGGCGTCACGTCGGCCATGGCCAGCAGCAGCCGCTCGCGCTCCGGCAACTGCTCCTTGGTCGAGGCGGCGAAGAAGAGCTGTGGCAGGCCGCTTTCGACATAGGGAAGCTGCTTGCCGCGGCTGAGGTCGTAGACTTCCTGTTGCACGAGCGTCAGCACCGAGCGGATTTCGAGCCCGTCGGTGCCGAGGTATTTCGTCAGCGCCGCGGTGAAGGGCGAATTCTGGCCGGTTCCGTCGGCGGCCGTCTCGCCGGGGGCGGCGGCAAAGGCGAACAGGATGTTCTCCGCCCGGCCGACGCGGCCGAGGCCCGGCCGGACCTTGTCGGCTGCGTCCTTGGCCAGCGACGTCGCGCCACGGCCCTCGCTGCCCGCGCCTGCGAAGGGATCGCTGCGGCAGGCGTCGAGCACGATCAGCCCGACCTTGGCCGCGGCGGCGACCGCTTCGCGCATCTCCTCCAGCGGCAGGCTGGTCTTCTCCAGCGCGTCGAGCGAGGAGGCATCGGCATCGACGGGCAGCAGGCGGTTGTCGCCGGAGATCTCGACTCCATGGCCGGAGAAATAGACCAGCGCCACGTCGGCGCCCCTGGCGTCCTCGCGGAAATCGTCGAGCGCGCGGCGCGTGCGGCGCAGGTCCCGGTTGGTCTCGAGCACCACCTCGAAGCCGAGCTTCTTCAGCGCGCCTTCCATCGCCTCGCCGTCATTGACGGGGTTGGCGAGCGGCCGGATCAGCCGGTAGTCGTCATCGGCGATGACCAGCGCCACGCGCCGCTCCGCCAGGGTGGCGGCGCTCGTCCAAAGGATCAGCAATAGCGCAAGAAGAAAACGCAAAGTCCAAACCGCCCCGGCCGGTCATCTGCCGGAGCATTTCATCTCTTTATGGCGCGAACAAGCCGGGTAGTTCGGCCTTGAATGAGCCTCAGCCGGCGCGCAGCGGCTTCAGCGCCTCGCTCCAGCGCAACAGCTCGTCCAGCATCGCCTTGGCGCCGCCCTGCACCTGCTCGCTCGGCCGGAAAGAGCCGTCGCTCTCGAGCAGCTTCTGGTAGAGCGGCAGGGCAACGCCCTCGGGAATCGGCATTACGCCCACCGATGTCAGCAGCGGCTTGACGGCTTGCGCCGCGCGCAGGCCGCCGGAGACGCCGCCATAGCTGAAGATGGCGGCGGGCTTGTACTTCCACTCGCGCGAGAGATAGTCGACCGCATTCACGATCGCCGGCGCAACGAAATAGTTGTACTCCGGCGCCACGAAGACAAAAGCGTCGGCGGCATCGATCGCCTTCGACCATGCCTTGGTGTGGTCCTTCTCGTATTTGGCAAGCCTCGGGTGGTGCGGCTCATCCAGTATCGGCAGGTCGAATGCGGCGATGTCGGTCAGCGCCGGCTCGAACTTGCCATGCTCGCGCGCGAAGCCGTCCAGCCAATGGGCGAAGAC
This sequence comes from Mesorhizobium sp. M4B.F.Ca.ET.017.02.2.1, assembly GCF_003998955.1. Lineage (NCBI taxonomy): Bacteria > Pseudomonadati > Pseudomonadota > Alphaproteobacteria > Hyphomicrobiales > Phyllobacteriaceae > Mesorhizobium > Mesorhizobium sp. M4B.F.Ca.ET.017.02.2.1. The sequence continues at coordinate 23,019 of NZ_RZOF01000050.1, forward strand.
CGGCCCGGCCCGGCCGGGTCGCGTGCTGCCGATGATGATGTTCAACCGGTGTTTCAAGGCGGGCTCCTGCGCTAGGTATCTGTCGGTGACTGCCCCCTAAGGCATGCGGCGGCGGGCGGCAAGAAGCCGTGGCGAGCGGACGCTCACATTCCGGAGAGCGGACATTGCCGAGGCGAGGGCGATCACGGCCGGCCCTTCGGCCGCATGGACGCGGGGCGGGGCAGGCACTACATTCGAGGCGACAAGCGGAGCAAGCCGATGGACACCCAGCCCGCCCCCTTCGTGCCGCCGGCGCCGAAGCCGCGCACCTCGCCGCCCTCGACGCTGCAGATGATGCGCATCGTCTACCGCAACCCGCTCGAACTGTGGGGTGAGCCGACCTACAACGAACCCTGGATCTCGGTGAACGGCGTCGGCGGGCCGCTGGTCATCGCCAACGACCCCGGCCTCATCCGCCATGTGCTGGTCGACAATGCCCGCAACTACAAGATGGCTACGGTGCGCCAGATGATCCTGCGCCCGATCCTGCGCGATGGCCTGCTCACCGCCGAGGGCGAAGTGTGGAAGCGCTCGCGCAAGGCGATGGCGCCGGTGTTCACGCCGCGTCACATTTTCGGCTTCGCCCAGCCGATGCTGAAGCGCACGCTGGAGTTCGTCGCCCGCTACGAGGCGGGCGGCACCACCGACGTCGCCCATGACATGACGCTGCTCACCTTCGACATCCTCGCCGAGACGCTGTTTTCCGGCGAGATCGCTGGCGAGCCCGGCAGCTTCGCCAAGGAGATCGACCGCCTGTTCGAGACCATGGGCCGCGTCGATCCGCTCGACCTCTTGCGCGCTCCGCTATGGCTGCCGCGCCTCACCCGGATCCGCGGCCGCAGGACCATGGCCTACTTCCGCGACATTGTCGCCGGCACCGTCAGGATGCGAGAGGAGCGATTGAAGCGCGACCCCGATCATGCGCCGCAGGATTTCCTGACGCTTCTGCTCAGGGCCGAGGGGCCGGACGGGCTCACCCGCGCCGAAGTCGAGGACAACATCATCACCTTCATCGGCGCCGGCCACGAGACGACGGCCCGCGCGCTCGGCTGGACGCTCTATTGCCTGGCCGAGGCGCCCTGGGAGCGCGACAAGATCGAGCGCGAGATCGACGACGTGCTGGCGCGCGAGCTCGATCCGACGAAATGGCTGGACGCCATGCCGCTCACCCGCGCCGCCTTCGAGGAGGCGCTCAGGCTCTATCCACCGGCGCCGTCGATCAACCGCGAGCCGATCGAGCCGGAGACCTGGAACGACCTGCACATACCCAAATACGCCGCCGTGCTGGTGATGCCCTGGGTCGTCCATCGGCACCGCAAGCTGTGGGACAGGCCGGACGCCTTCATGCCGGAGCGCTTCCATCCCGGAAACCGCGACCGGATCGACCGCTTCCAGTATCTGCCGTTCGGCGCCGGCCCGCGCGTCTGCATCGGCGCCAGCTTCGCCATGCAGGAAGCGATCATCGCGCTCGCCATCCTTTTGTCGCGCTTCCGTTTCGACAGCACCGCCGAAACCAGGCCATGGCCGGTGCAGAAGCTGACGACGCAGCCGCAGGGCGGCCTGCCGATGCAGGTCACCGCGCGAGGCTCGTAGCCGTCTAGACTTGTGGTCAGGCCGCGGGTTTGCGCTGGAACTGGCCGGCGGCGCGGAAGCGCCAGAGATAGCTCGGCAATATGGTGCCGATCGACTGCGGCTGGATGGCAAGGCCCGCAAGTGTCCTGTTTTCCCTGGTGGCCTGGTCAGACACGATGTTGTGCTCGCGAAGCTGCAGCACCTGGTCCTTGGTCAGCAGCGGGTTGGGCAGCAGGCCGAGGATCGAGGCCTGCAGGTTCGCCACCCACCACGGCACCGGCACCAGGATCCGCCTGCGGTCGATCACGGTGAGCAGTTCTTCCATGCACTGCTTGAAGGTGAGCACCTGCGGCCCGCCGAGTTCATAGACGCGGCCGCCTTCGACCTTGCCGTCAACGGAGCGCGCGATGGCTTCGGCGACATCGCCGACATAGACCGGCTGGAACTTGGTCTGGCCACCGCCGAGCAGCGGCAGCACCGGCGAGTAGCGCGCCATGTTGGCGAAACGGTTGAAGAAGCTGTCCTCCGGGCCGAAATTGATCGAGGGCCGGAAGATCACGGCGTCGCTGATCGTCTCCAGTACCGCCTTCTCGCCGAGCGCCTTGGTGCGCGCGTAGACGGATGCCGAATTGAGGTCGGCGCCCAGCGCCGAGATATGGGTGAGGCCGGCCCCGACCGAGCGCGCGGCCTCGGCCACGGCGCGGGCGCCGAATTCGTGCACGGCGCCGAATTTCTGCCGTCCGCTCTCATGCAGTATGGCGACCAGGTTGACGACATGGTCGGCGTCCTGCACGGCGCGGTCGATCGACCAGCGCACCCGCACATTGGCCTGCACCGGCTGGATCTGGCCGACATTGCCGAGCGGCTGCAGATGGCCGGCCAGGTCGGGACGGCGGCACGCCACCCGGATGCGGTAGCCGCGCTTGGCCAGCGCCCGCACGACATGACGGCCGACAAAGCCGGAGCCGCCGAAGACGACGACGAGCTTTGGGATCTGCAGGATTTCGGTCATGGCTGGCTCCGGCGCGCTTTCCCGATGGGCCCAGATACTGGGGCTGGCTGAAGCCGTTTCATAGTCGGTTTCGCGCCAAAGGCAAAGGGCGGGCGGAGCCAATCACGAGCTTGTTTCGGCCCTCGTCAGAACGCCCTGCCGATACGCGCATCGACCGATTGGCCGTTGCCGCCGCGGATGACGAAGAAGCGTCAGGCCCGAAACGCAGAAAACCCCGCCGAAGCGGGGTTTTCCGGGTGACGAACGCGCCGAAACAGGGTCTGACGAGACGGCCTGACCTGAGACGGCATCAAGTTTGGCGTGAAGCAAACACGCCCCGCCTCAGCCCTGGACACATTCGACTGTATGCCACCGGCCGGGCACCCACCCCGGCATGCATGGGTCGTGGCGTCGGGCAAAAAGGTTCAACGCTAGGCGATCTCAGAATTTGCCGTTGCCATTCTTCCATTCAGCCTTCGGCGGGATCGCCTCGATCGTGTCCCAATGCTCAGCAATCTTGCCATTCTCGACGCGGAACAGGTCGTAGTAGGAAGTCGGCTTTCCGCCGAGAGAGCCTTCGCTCACGACCAGGACGAAATTGCCTTCTCCAAGCACCTTGTGGATGCGATCGTATTTGATTGCAATTCCGGCT
>NZ_RZOF01000510.1:0-3127 GCF_003998955.1 Mesorhizobium sp. M4B.F.Ca.ET.017.02.2.1
GGCAAGGAGCCGAAGGTCGCTCTCGTCGCCGTGGCACGAAAGATCCTGACCATCCTCAGCGCGATGATCCAAAACAACGAACCTTGGAATCCAAACAGGTCCTGACGAACACAGTTGCTCATCCGTCGCCTTCGGCGACACCTTCTCCCACAAGGGGAGAAGGAAAAGTCGCGCCCTACGCCGCCTGCGGCTCCGGCTCGAACGCCGGCCTGCTCGTGTTGATCAAGAGTGAGATACAGGCCGCCGCGATTGCTGTCATGCCGGCGATCATGAAGGCCAGCTCGTAATTGCCCTGCAGCTCGCGCATCGTACCGCCGAAGGCGGCGGCGGCCGCAGCACCCACCTGGTGGCCGGCGACGATCCAGCCGAAGACGATCGGGCCGCTGCGGTCGCCGAACGCCTCGTTGGCGAGCCTCAGCGTCGGCGGCACGGTGGCGATCCAGTCCAGCCCATAGAGCACCGCGAAGATGATCAGGCTGGCCGCCGAGAAGCCGGAGTAGGGCAGATAGATCAGCGACAGGCCGCGGATGGCATAGTAGACGCCGAGCAGCTTGCGCGGGTCGAAGCGGTCGGTGAGCCAGCCCGACAGCGTCGTGCCGATCAGGTCGAAGATGCCCATCATCGACAACAGGCCGGCCGCCTGCACCTCGCCGATGCCCATGTCGCCGCAGAAGGCAATGAGATGCGTGCCGACCAGCCCGTTGGTGGTGAAGCCGCAGACGAAGAAGGTGGCGAACAGGTACCAGAACACCCGCGTGCCGGCGGCGCGGCGCAACGTGCCGAGCGTATGCGCCAGGAAATTGCCCTGCGAGGCCGGCGACACCGGCGGCACGTCGTTCGGCTCGGCGCCATAGCGCACCTGGCCGATCGAGGCTGGACGCTCCGGCACCAGCAGCCAGACCACCGGCACCAGCGCCGCGGTGGCGATCGCGATGGCGATGGCGACCGGCTTCCAGCCACCCGCCTGCGCCAGCGAGGCAAGCAGCGGCAGGAACACCAGCAGGCCTGTGGCGCTCGAAGCCGACATCAGCCCCATCACCAGGCCGCGATTGGTCTTGAACCAGCGATTGACGATGGTGGCGCCAAGCACGGTGGCGACCGCGCCGGAGCCGATGCCGGAAAACACGCCCCAGGTGATCAGCAGATGCCACGGCTTGGTCATCAGCAGGCTGAGCGCCGTCGAGCCCGACATGATGAGCAGCGAGGCAAGCAGCGTGCGGCGCAGCCCGATCCGCTCCATCAGCGCGGCGGCGAACGGCCCGGTCAGGCCATAGAGGAAGATGCCGATCGCGGCCGCCAGCGAGACGACGTCGCGCCGCCAGCCGAAGCTCTCCTCCAGCGGCAGCATCATCACCGACGGCGCCGAACGAAGCCCGGCGGCGATCAGCAGGCAGAGAAAGATGACGCCGACCACGACGAAAGCGTAGCGCTGGCCAAACGGACGAGACTGAGCTATCATGTTACTGACCGGTACGTTGCAATTGGATGGCGCTATGAATACGTACCGGTCAGTAACATTGTCAAGCGAGTCGTTGCATGCCATCGGACAAAAAAATTGAAGCGTCCATCAGCTCGGCTCACCCGCCGGCGCATCCGAAGGCGGCCGACAAGATCCTCGACGTGGCGCGCGACCTGTTCTACCGCGAGGGCATAAGGGCGATCGGCGTCGACGAGATCGTCAAGCGCGCCGGCGTCACCAAGCCCAGCCTCTACCGCAGCTTTCCCTCGAAGGACGAGCTCGCCGCCTCCTATCTGCGCAAATACAATCTCGAATTCTGGGAACGCTTCGACGAGGCTGTCGATGCGCATCCGGGTGACCCGCGCGCGCAGATCGTGGCTTTCCTAACCCGTGTAGGCAAGCGCACGCAAAAACCCGACTATCGCGGCTGCGGCATGACCAATGCGGCGGTGGAATATCCCGATCACAGCCATCCGGCGCGCATCGTCAGCGAGGCCAACAAGCAGGAATTGCGCCGCCGCCTGCGCGCCATGGCGAGCGCGATGGGCGCCGTCGATGCCGACACGCTTGGCGACGGCCTGCTGCTGCTGATCGAGGGCGCCTATATCAGCGGCCAGTTGTTCGGCCGCGGCGGACCGGCGGCGTCGGTCGCCCGCAACGCCGACTTGCTGATTGAGGCCAGCTTGAAGAAATAGCGATTGGCGGTACGCTGCGGCACCTCACCGGAGTTGTCCGCCATGCGCGCTATTCTGATCCCGCTTGTCCTTGCCGGTCTCTGCCAGGGGGCCCATGCCGGCGACATATCCAGCGTCTACACCGATCTCGACTGGGAGAAGGACTGCGTGACCTACGCGCAGGCTGCCGAGGGCGAGGGCGATTGGGCGAGCCTCGCCTGCTCAGGCTATCGCGGCTATCCGGTGCTGATCGGCTACGACGACGCCCGCGAATCGCTGTTCTACGGGTTCCCGTCGAGCGACATGACCTCGGTCTGGGAAAGCTTCTCCGGTCTCAACACGGCCGGGCTCAAGGTCGAATGGCGCATCGAGACCAATGGCGACGTCGCCATTCCATTCGCCGTCATCCACCGCCGCGAGGTCAGCAAGCCCGACGGCGAGGACAAGCCGATCCAGGTCCTGGTCGTCGCCAAGGTCGCCCAGCCGGACACCCAGCAGGGCTGCACGATCGGCCTGGTGCTGGCCACCGGCAATCCGCAGGCCAACGACCAGGCGCGCAAGCTCGCCGACGAGAAGGCGAAAGGCTTCGCCTGCGGCAAGGACAAGCGCGTGCTGATCGGCAACCCGCCTGACTTTGGCCGCGTGGATAACTGACTTATTACGTCTCGGGGACGACCGCATGAGGAGGGCCGTTCCATCGCAGATAGGCGCTGCCGCCCATTGCCCTGCCGGGCATTTCTCCCCGTATAGTGACCGGGAGAAAGGTGCTCTGATCGATGATTTCGCCAATCGACAACGCCGCCAAACGAACGTCGAGGCTGCGGCAATCTCCCTTCTCCCCGTCACTATACGGGGAGAAGGTGCCGGTGTCCGAACCGGATAGATAGGTAACAGAATGGACCGATTGCATAGGTGACAGTTTTCTCCCTCGCCGGAGGACCCGGCGATGGTTTGGCGAGAGACTGGCATCATGGACGAGCGGCTTCGTTTTGTA
>NZ_RZOF01000511.1:0-3116 GCF_003998955.1 Mesorhizobium sp. M4B.F.Ca.ET.017.02.2.1
GCCAAGGGGGTGCGGCGGGATTCTGCGCCTTCAATCGTTCATCAACGGCCACGGACGCGGTGTCGAAATATTTGTTCTCGACCAGTTCGACGGGCGCGGCGACCTGACCGAACGGCTTGAAATAATTGGCGATGAAGGCCGGAGACGAGGTCACGAGGAGCTTAACGTCGCGGGCGAGATAACGTTCCGCGCCGCGCAGCGCCTTGCCGACCAGATCGTCGCGCAGCACCAGGCGATGGATGTCGAGGCATTCGTAGACGAGCGGAACCCTGGCGCCGAGCGCGGCCTTGGCGCGGCGGGCAAGCGCCAGCATTTCGAGGTTGCGCGCAATGATGAGGTCGGGCCTCGGCATCGCCGCCAGCTTAGCGCCGATCCCGAACGCCGCTTTGGCGACCGCCGCCAGACGCTGGCCGAATCGGCCGTCGCGCGTCGCGCCGAGATCGATCGGGCGCAATCCTTCGATGTCGGCAACCGGGCTGGTGGTGCGGCGGAAACCCGCCAGCGTCACCTTGGCGCCGCCTGCCCTGAGCATTGTGATCCGCCGGCGAACCGCCGGGTCGGATACGTCATGCACAAGGTACAAGACATGCAGCATGAAACTCGACCGCTGTTGGCCCACCCACGGCGAAGTTAGTACAGCTCTTGCTGCATCGCAACATTTTTGGTGCAGTGTAGCAAGAAAGCGAGCATTTTTGTTGCGCTGCAAAAAACATCCGTTAATCTTGGCTGTGCTCGAGCGCCAGCCAACCGTTGGCCCTATGCCGCGCTTGGACGGCTACACGGATGCCGACCAGATCCAGCTGCCTGACCGTAGAACCAACTCACGAATGGGGTGATACGATGAACATCGTCGTTGAAAACACAGTCTGCCTGAATACCGGGGATGCAGCAATTCTGCTGGCGATCCGCCATATCCTCAAGGCAGTTGTCGGCGACGAACCGCGGTTCTTCGTCTTCGACAGCCAGCCTGAAGTCGCCGCAAAACTCTACCCGAAGAAGGATTACCCGGATCTCGAATTTCACAAGCTGCTGTCGGAAACCATGTTCCGTTACAGCTACGGCAGCGGGCTGAAACACCGGCTAAAACCGCATTATAACCGGCTCGTTCTTCAGGTTTTGCAGCGTTTCGGCACCGAAAGCTTCATCAGCCGCATCTTGTTCGGCGAAAGCGCCCGCCGCAGCCTCGAGATCTATCGGAACGCCGGTCTCGTGGTCACGACAGGCGGCACCTATCTGGTCGAGAATTACAATCTCGAAAGGCGCCTGAACCAATTCCGTGTCGATGCGATCCTCGGTAAGGATCCGGTTTTCTTCACGCAATCCCTCGGTCCGTTCAACAAAAGTTACAATCGACAGGAACTGGGCCCGATCTTCGACCGGAGCCCGCTCATCCTGCTTCGCGACGAGCGCTCCAGAAACCACATACTGGACATGGTGAAGGAGCCCGGTAAGTGCCACGTTGTGGCCGATGCCGTCTTTGCGCTCGCCGATACAGACAGGATCGGGAAACGGCTGGCTTCCGCCCAACCGCCGGTGGAAACGGGCCGCGTCGCCATCTCCGTCCGCCACTGGAACTATGTCAATGACGGTGAAGGCGGCATGCGCCGCTATCTCGATTCGGTGCGCGAAATCGCAACCATCCTCGTCAGGGATCACGGCAAGGAAGTGACCTTCGTCTCCACGTGCCAGGGCGTGCCGGAATACGCGCATGACGATTCCAAGACGGCGCGCGCAATCGTAGCCGAGCTTGATCCGGAGATCGCCAAGCATGTCAGCGTGGACGCTTCGTTCCACACCCCGGACCAGTTGATGGCGCTGGTGAAAGGCTTCGACTTCGTCGTCGCGACGCGCATGCACATGATGATCATGTCGCTTTGCGTCGGCACGCCGGTGCTGCCGATCGCCTATGAATTCAAGACCAAGGAAGTCGCCAAGCGCGTCGGTGTCGCAGACCTGTTGCTCGACATCGACACGGTGACGCCGCAGGAGGCAGCCGAAAAGCTCGGCAGGTTTGCCGCCAACCTCGACCAGTATCGCCGTACCAGCCTGCAGGCCGTGCTTGAAGAGCATGCTTCGGCAATGTCGGCCACAGGCTTGCTGAAGCCACTTATTCCAGGTGCTTCAGCGGATGTTGCGCGCGATGTTGGGAAGGGTGGCGGAAAGCATCCTGCGCGATTGGGGAAGGATCAGCATCAGGACGAGGGCAAGCCCGTAGTTGAGGCATAGCGCCAGGGCCACGGCGAGAAGGTCTGACTGGCCCGTGAGCGACGCCGGCAGCCCCAGATAGGCCAGCCAGGCGAGCAGGGACGAGACGATGAAGAGCCCCTGCATGATCAGGAAATCGCCGGCAGTCACCGGGCCGACACGGTGGACCAGCACGGCAAGCACCGGAACGCGCAGCACGTAGCCGCTGATCGCGTAGGCGGCCGCGACGCCGACAGCGCCCCAATGCAGGCCGACGATGAAGGAGGCGACCGTCGTCAGCGACGAGTAGATGCCCCAATGAAACATGGTCTTGGTCTTGCCTTGGCAGATGAATATCCACCCCGTCGTGCTTGAGATGGACTGCGTCAGGCTGGCGATGCCGAGCCAGGCAAAAATAGGCGCCACGGCGGTCCAGCGCGGCCCGAAAAGGAGCGCGACCACCTGATCCGAGGTCAGCGTCAGCGCTGCGATACCAGGCATGGTTACGGCCGCCAGCATCCAGTTGGTTCGCACGTAAAGGTCGCGAAACCGCGCCTTGTCCTCGTGAATTCGGCTGAGCAGAGGCACCATCACGCGCGTCAGCGGCTGGGTGATGTTCTGCAATGGAAACAACAGCAGCTTGTAAGCGCGGTCGTAATAGCCGAGCTCAATTGCACCGGAATATTTTCCGATGAGGATGTTGTCGAGATTGCGCGAGAAAAAGTTGACGAGGTTGAAGCCGGTCAGATTGGCGCCGAACGACAATATGTCGCCGTCGACCTTCAGGTCCGGCCGCGACGGCGTCCAACGGACCACCAGCCATGCTGCCGCCAGCGCAACGACTGCCGCGACAGCTGGCCCCAACACCAGCGACCAGTAGCCCATTCCCGCCCAGGCCGCGAGCGCGGCGGCGAGAAGTCCGGCAGCGGCGG
>NZ_RZOF01000512.1:0-3051 GCF_003998955.1 Mesorhizobium sp. M4B.F.Ca.ET.017.02.2.1
GGCCCTATTATGGCGCGGCGCTGCCGACGCTCTGGCTCTCGGAAGGCGGCCAGTCGGCCACCGGCGCGCTGCTCGACCACATCATCCGCTGGCATGGCGCCGGCGGCGAGCCGAATACAGCGATGCATGCCAGGATCGCCAGCCGCGTCGCCGAACTGCGCGCCGCCGAGGGCGAGGCATTAGCGGCGAGGCTGCACGTGCTGCCGGATTTCCACGGCAACCGCTCGCCGCTGGCCGACCCGCACGCCGTCGGCGTCGTCAGCGGCCTGACGCTGGACTCCTCCTTCGACAGCCTGTGCAAGCTCTACTGGCGCACCGCCGTCGGCATCGCGCTCGGTGTGCGCCACGTGCTGGAAGCGCTGAACGAGAACGGCTATTTGATCGACACGCTGCACGTCACCGGCGGCCACACCAAGAACCCGCTGCTGATGGAACTCTACGCCGATGCCACCGGCTGCACTGTCATCGAGCCGCTGGCCGACGAGGCGGTCTTGCTCGGCACCGGCATGGTGGCGGCCACCGCCGCCGGGCTCTACCCTGATCTGAACGCCGCCTGCGTCGCCATGCAGCAGGGCGGCAGGAAGCGCGCCGCCAATCCGGCGGCCGGCGCCCGCTTCGACCGCGACTACCGCATCTTCCTGGAGATGCACCGGCAGCGGCAGGCGCTCGACGCGATCAGCTGAGCAGGCTGCCGTTTCGTTCCGGCTTGCGCAGCGAGGCGCCGGATGTCGCGTCGAACAGTTGGATGCTTTCCTCGTCGAATGTGTAGCGGACAGGCGCGCGCAACGCCGGGCATTCGCGCGCCGGCACCAGCGCGCTGATCTCCTTGCCGCCGGAGCCGAACGTCACCAGCGCGTCATTGCCGTGGAATTCGATGAGGTCCGCGGTGCCCTGCAGCAGGTTCCGCCCGCCATCGGCGCCTGCCGTCTTCAGGTCGGGAGGCCGGATCCCGAGCACGGCGCGATCGCCATGCTGGAGATGGAATGCCGAGCCGTCCAGCGAAAGCACCGTTCCGGCGCCGGTCAGCGACCAGCCGTCTCCGGCCCGGCCGACCGTCACCTCGACGAAATTCATGTTCGGCGTGCCGATGAAGCCGGCCACGAACAGGTTGCCAGGCCGGCGATAGATCTCCGCCGGCGAGCCGACCTGCTCGATGACGCCATCCCTGAGCAGCACGATGCGGTCGGCCAGCGTCATCGCCTCGAGCTGGTCGTGGGTGACGTAGACGGTCGTCGTCTTCAGCGACTGGTGCAGCCTTGCGATCTCGATGCGCATATGGTTGCGCAGCTTGGCGTCGAGATTGGACAGCGGCTCGTCGAACAGGAACACTTTCGGCGTCTTGATCATGGCGCGTGCGATCGCCACGCGCTGCTGCTGGCCACCGGAAAGCTCGGTCGGCTTGCGGCCGAGATAGGGGTCGAGCCCCAGCGTCCGGGAAACCGCCTCGACCCGTTTCACGATCTCGGCCGCCGGCACTTTCTGCCGTCGCAGCCCGAAGGCGATGTTGTCGAAGATCGTCATATGCGGATAGAGCGCGTAGTTCTGGAACACCATGGCGATGCCGCGGTCGCCGGGCTCGAGGTCGTTGACCACCTTGCCGCCGATCGAGACCTCGCCGCCAGTGATGTCCTCCAGCCCGGCGAGCATCCTGAGCAGCGTGGACTTGCCGCAGCCTGACGGGCCGAGGAACACGACGAATTCGTGCTCTTCTATGCTGAGATTGAGATCTCGGATGACGGCGGTTGCGCCGTAGGCCTTGTCGACATGGGAGCAAACGATCGCGGACATGGTCAGCCCTTCTCGCCGGTAAGCAGGATCTGCAGCTTGACGTCCTGCGGGTTGCCCTCGGCCGCCCGCTCGAAGGCCTTGATGCTGTCCGAGAAATCATAGGTGCCGGTGATCAGCGGCTCGAGGTCGACCTTGCCGGAGGCGATCAATTGCAGGGCGCGGTCGAAGATGTTGGCGTAGCGGAACACCGTCTCGATGCGCGCTTCCTTCGAGATCGCCGCCGGCACGTCGAGGCTGACCGGCTCCACCGGCAGTCCGACCAGCACCACCGCGCCGCCTGGCCGCACGATGTCGAACAAATTGGCGAAGGCTTTCGGGTTGCCGCTGGCTTCGAATACGATGTCGGCGCCCCAACCGCCGGTCGCGGCCGCGACGGCGTCGACCAGCGACTGCTCGCCGATATTGACCGGCATGATGCCTTGATACTGCGCGGCGATCTTCAGCTTGGGCGCCGAGAAATCGGAGATCAGCACCTTCGAGCAGCCGCCCGCCAGCGCCGCCAGCGCGATCATGATGCCGATCGGGCCGCAGCCGACGACGACGGCGACATCGCCGGGCACGATGCGCGCCCGCGCCGCTGCCTGCATGCCGATGGCGAAGGGTTCGACCATGGCGCCTTCGGCGAAGGAGACATTGTCCGGCAATTTGTAGGTGAAGGCGGCCGGATGCACCGCGAAAGGCGCAAGCACGCCATGCACCGGCGGCGTCGCCCAGAAACGCACGTCCGGATCGACATTGTAGATGCCGAGCTTCGTCGCGCGCGACGACAGGTTAGGCACGCCGGGCTCCATGCAGACGCGGTCGCCGACCTTCAGGCTCGCGACGTTGGCGCCGACCTCGATGATCGTGCCTGACGCCTCATGGCCGAGCACCATCGGCTGGCGCACTATGTAGCTGCCGATGGCGCCGTGCGTGTAGTAGTGCACGTCGCTGCCGCAGACGCCGACGGTGTGGATGGCGATCCTGACGTCGTCCGGTCCGACATCGAGCGGCAGCGCGATCTCGCGCAGCGACAGCTCGCCCTTTTTCTCAAGTACCAGTGCCTGCATCGGGTAATCCTCGCATCAACTCTTCTTTTGCCGGAAAACGGAATTCAGGAAGCCGCTGAGCACGCCGAGGAACAGCAGCGGCGGCAGCGACAGGAGCACGACCGAGGCATTGAGGATGCCCCACGGCACGTTCATGCCTTGCTGCGACAATTCCGAAGCGACGATCGGCAGCGTCTTGGCGTTGGAGCTGGACAGCATCAGCGCGATCAGGAAC
>NZ_RZOF01000513.1:0-3035 GCF_003998955.1 Mesorhizobium sp. M4B.F.Ca.ET.017.02.2.1
CTGCCGGGCGGCCCCGGCCGCCCGGCAGAGCTCAACCGCGGCTATTATGTCCGTCCGACCGTCTTCGCCGACGTCACCCACGACATGCGTATAGCGCGCGAAGAAATCTTCGGGCCGGTGCTGGCGATCATGCCCTACGACACGGTCGAGCAGGCGGTCGAGCAGGCCAACGACACCGTCTTCGGCCTTGCCTCCTACATCCAGGCCAAGGACATCGAGAAGGCGCGCGCCGTCGCCGCCCGCATGCGCTCCGGCAACGTCTACATCAACTACCCGACCTGGGACGCCGGCCTGCCCTTCGGCGGCTACAAGCAATCCGGCAACGGCCGCGAATATGCCGAGTATGGGCTCGAGGATTTTCTGGAGATCAAGGGCATCGCGGGGTACGAGGCGGCGGAGTAGGGGCGGTGGCAATCGACGACCCGATGCCGGCACTGCCGTCTGCTTCTAGACGCGGTCACGCCATTTGGTCGAGAAATTTAGCTCTCGCACCAGGGTGAAGCTGTCGCACCATCTGACGCGCATCTGATCGCATACGTCGGGGATTCTACGATTTGCCCGTTGCGTAGTTGGTTTCGAGACCTCGGTGGTAACGACTGTTCGAATGTCCGGCGCGAACAAAGCGTGTGCGACCAGGAATGGGTCGCGTCCGATCTTAATGATCTCGGCGTCTGTCAGGTCAGCGGCATAGGCGTTGGCGAGAACTTCCTGGACCCGTGCTACATCAACTTCCTCTTCGAGGCACATAGCATTCTTGTTGTCTTTGTCCCCAAGCCACTCGGCCAAATCGTCGGACCCGCCGACAATTTCTTCGACGATTTCCACTGGCATCTTGATTGCGCCTTGCTCCGCCCAGTGCAAAAGCCACTCCCAAAATTCGGGGACGCGGTCGAATGCGTAGTATGAGTTTTTGGCGGTAATCAAGACATTGGCATCGAGGAGATAAATTGTCGCCCCCTCACGCAGCACGCCCGGAGGCACCGGCTGTCGCGGCCCCCGTCAAGGCGTAAACATTGGTAGGCTTTACTCCTAGAATCCGGCCGGCCATGGATGGGGAGAGGGCGCCCTCTGCCAGCATCCTCCGAGACAAACCTACTAAGCGGTTGCCAAGCCTGTGCCTTCGGACGACGTAATAGTCCGGTCCGCCTTCGATATCCTTATTGCGCTCTCGTGCAGCGGCGCGGTTCTGAAGCCATTGTCGCCGAAATATGCCGCTCACTTCGGCCCAGACATCGCGAGATACGATTCCCTCTCGAAACAGCTTGTAGGCGACGGCGGAATGGCTCACCTGCCAAGTTTCAGCAAGCTGCCTGATTCTGGCGATCACTTGGTCGGAAGGGGCGCCCCGCAGAGCGTCGTCACGCAATGCTTCACCGTCAGGCATAAGAATTTGGCCCGCCACGTCGTTGCAAAAGACCTCGATGGCCGTGGACGGATTTGCGCCGCTAATGCCAGTGCGGCCAATCCAGACGTGCGCAAGCTCGTGGAGCAGCGTAAAGGACCAAGCCGCCTCACTGTCCTGATCATTTATGATCACAAAGGGTGTTACAGGATCTGCTAGCGCGACCCCACGGAAAAGCTCAACGTCCAGAGTGCTATGGTGGCTTCCGAGATTGCCAATCAACAGTACAAACACGCCGGTGCGCTCGGCGAGGTCTCTAAGATAGGCAAAGGCTTCGTTGCGCCCCCCCCGCCTAAACTGCGTGATATCAAAATCAAGGGTTTGAGCAATTGCCTTAGCCAACTGCTTCGAACCACCGCTCATATCGAAGCTACCTACAAAAGGCAGTTCCTTCGCCTCATCTTCGACCTCAAGCAGGGATCGGACCATCTCCTGCCTTGCCCTCAAGTCACGCAACAGAGCATCAACAAGCGCAGCATCTCTTTGCCCGTACTCTGCGGGCAGCGTTCGGAAGTCTTCCCCTCGCTCAGCCCGCCGTGGTGGTGCGGGAAGGTAAAACGCAAGAAGAGGGCGGCGGTAGTGCTGCGCCATCTTCAAAAGCAAGGGGCGGGAGGGTTCGCCATCCCCTTTCTCTAATGCAGCAAGACGATCAGAACCGGCGATGGCCCGTGTGTCACTTATTCCGAGCCTTTTCGCCGCGTCGTGTAGATCGAGCCCAGCTGTTTCGCGAGCCCATCGTAGGACGTCAGGATTGACGTTTGGCATTCATCACCCTTTGCCGCTTGCCTTCCTTTGGCCGGCGCCAAGATACAACCCGCTAGCGAACGCTTTGTTACGAAGTGGACACATATTTAGGAGGGGGTCAACATCTCCGCTACTGCCCTGGGTGGCGACACGGAGGATTGTCGTTAACCGGGACATCGGCTGTGTAGCGGGCCGCGACAAGGCTGCTGACGAAGATCCCCCCATCCCGCATTGCACAATCCCCCCGCTTCGACATATTGAAGCCCCCATGGTCCGTTCCTCGCTCGCCGTCCTTGTGATCGACGAAAACCGTATCCGTGCCTCGATCATCGAGGCCGGGCTGCGGGAGGCCGGGCATGAGCGGGTGACGGTCATCCATGATGTCGCCGGCATTGCGCGGCGCATTGCCGAGATCGAGCCGGACGTCATCGTCATCGATCTCGAAAACCCCAACCGCGACATGCTCGAAAACATGTTCCAGCTGTCGCGCGCGGTGAAGAGGCCGATCGCCATGTTCGTCGACCGCTCCGACCAGGCCTCGATCGAGGCCGCGGTCGAGGCCGGCGTGTCGGCCTATGTCGTCGATGGCTTGAGGCAGGAGCGCGTCAAGCCGATCCTCGACATGGCGGTCAGCCGCTTCAACGCCTTCTCGCGCATGGCGCGCGAACTGGAGGAGGCGCGCAGCGAGCTGGAGAGCCGCAAGGTCATCGACCGCGCCAAGGGCATATTGATGAAATCGCGCGGCTTGAGCGAAGAGGCGGCCTACACGCTGCTGCGCAAGACGGCGATGAACCAGAACCGCAAGATCAGCGACATCGCCCAGAGCCTGGTGACCGCCGCCGGACTGCTCGGGCCGCTGGAGGACGAATAGGCATGGCAGCGACGCACC
>NZ_RZOF01000514.1:0-2907 GCF_003998955.1 Mesorhizobium sp. M4B.F.Ca.ET.017.02.2.1
GTGCGGCACCGAGTAAAAGGTCTTGTCGACCTCGACATGGTAGTCAGGATGGACCTTCGCCGACTTCCACTCGGCGTATTCGAACGGTGCCGCCGGCAGCGGCTTCAAGGCAGCCGCTCGATCTCCCCGAACAGTTCGCGGCGGCTTTGGCCGACATGGCGCATCGGCCGGTTGTTCAGCTCCTCGAGCAGTTCGGCGATCGCCGCGTTGAGCTCGGCGATCGAGAAGAAGGATCGGTTCCTCAGCCGCGCCAGAATCCAGCGCTCGACAATCAGCACCGCGCCTTCGACCTTGCCCTTGTCGCGCGGCTTGCGGCTGCGGGTCGGCAGGATGGTGGTGTCGTAATGCTCGGCCATCGCGGCAAAGGTCGCGTTCAGCGTCGGCTCGAACCACAGCGTCTTGACGACACCGGCCTTCAGGTTGTCGCACACGATCGCTCTGGTGACGCCGCCGAAGAAGGCGAGCGCTCGCACCTGGCCCTCGATCCAGTCCGGCAGCTTCTGGCTGGAGCTGGCAAAGGCGAAGGTCAGATTGGAGGCGCCCAGCACCGCGACAAAAATGTGCGCCGGGTAAATGATGCCGGTCGCCGGATCGATCACCGGCACCGTCTGCCCGGCATAGTCCGTCTGCATCACCGCGCCCGCCGCATGCCGGTTGCGGAATGTCGCGCTCGTCCGGCGCTCGAAAGCGGCGAAGTGCTCGCAGAACCAGGTGTAGCCGTAGCCGTCGGGGTTGGCGGCGCGATACTCCTGCCACAACAGCGTCAGCGTCACCCCCTTGCGCTTCAACTCCCTGGCGATCAGCGCAAAGTTCGGTTCGCTTAGGTCTTGCGGCGGACGACCGGCACGGCCAAACAGCAGCCGCTCAAG
Organism: Mesorhizobium sp. M4B.F.Ca.ET.017.02.2.1; assembly: GCF_003998955.1. Taxonomy (NCBI): domain Bacteria; kingdom Pseudomonadati; phylum Pseudomonadota; class Alphaproteobacteria; order Hyphomicrobiales; family Phyllobacteriaceae; genus Mesorhizobium; species Mesorhizobium sp. M4B.F.Ca.ET.017.02.2.1. Next base: position 870 of record NZ_RZOF01000514.1, read on the forward strand.
TGTCGCGTCGTCGTGCGATATCGCTGGCTCGCCTCGTGACCGATCGGGATAGGAGCGATGCAGTCTTTCTGGGGCGGATGAAGGAACCTTTGACACGGTTCGGAATACACCGCGTCGTGACGCAATATGCCGCCATGGCGAGAAAAACCGTGCCGACCGTGGCCACGAAGCGCGTCAGGCCGTGGCCACGAAGCGCGTCAGCCCCATACGATTCGTCACACGACAGCCGTCCACCTCCTGCGTGCCGGCGTCGATATCGACACGATCCGCGCCTGGCTCGGCCATGTGTCGTTGGACACCACGCACATCTACGCCGAGGTTGATCTGGAAATGAAGGCAAAGGCGTTGGCCAAGGTTGAAGTCAGCGGCTTGAAAGAGCCCCCACGGCAGCGATCTCTGCCGTCATTAATGGCATTCCTGAAAGCCCTGTAGCGAACTACCATCGCCGTTCTTCTTATGTGGCGGCTTGGGCCAAGGAAATCACTGACATCCTTGGCTCATCCCCCGGAGACGCAACATAAATTTGGCCGCAACATAACAGGTGAAGTGTTATGCCGAACATATTAGCCGCTTCTGCGAACTCTTTCGCAGTTTCGAGCAGCGGCTTTCGCCGATGATGCGCCAGGAGCATGCGGCCGGCGACAAGGTCTTCGTCGACTATTCCGGCAAGAAGATCCCGATTGTTGATCGCAAGACCGGTGAGATCCGCGAGGCAGAGATCTTCGTGGCAGTGCTCGGCGCATCCAGCTTCACCTTTGCGGAGGCAACTTGGACGCAAACGCTCCCGGACTGGATCGGCTCGCATGTCCGGATGTTTCGTTTCTTCGGAGGCGTTCCCCGGCTGATCGTTCCCGACAATCTGAAGTCGGGCGTCAGCAGCGCCAGCTTCTACGACCCCGAGATCAACCGCAGCTAGGGGAGGGGATTTCGTTGACCATCGGCCGGCAGAGGAGCGGGCCGAGCGTTTCGTGACATGACCGAACGGAATTTCGTCCGGCTGCGCAAAAAGGTGCCCTGTCGAGACTTACTTGTTAGCAGGGACGAACTCGTGAAGAGTTAAACGACTGATAAGGCAACATTATCATTCGTTTTATGATGCCGACAAGCACAGCGCTTTCTGCGCAAATAGATTGCTAAAAGCGCCGTCATGACTCATCGTGCTTGCGATGATTCTGCGACCCAACCCCTCTCTGTCTCGCCGTGGCGTGCTTGGCGGCGCCTCTTCGATCGCACCGATGGCAACGGTGCCGACCTGGGTTGCGCGGGGCCGCCCTCGACACCCAAACGGTTGCGGGACAAGGCATCGAGGACATTGCAGTCACGGCCGGCGCCGCCATCGGCGCGCTCGATGCGGTGGTCCGCCGGCAGGAGCGGTGGGCCGGCGCCTGGCGGCAGCGCCTGGCGCTTTCGGCGGCTGCGGTCACGGCACGGCAGGCAGGGCGCGTCGAGGACGAAGCGGCCTTGCGCGATGCCGTATTGCTCACAAGACCGGGCGGCAATGTCGGTCCCGCCGGCCTTTTCTTTCTTGCTTGGCGGCGGCTGGCATCTCGGCCAGCGGACGATCTGCTAACGGAGAAAAATGTCGCGGCGGTGCTGGAAGATCTAGGTCTCACGCTCAACGATGAGGCGGTCAGCGATCTGACGGACGATCTGCGACAGCTTGCCGCCAACACCGGCACGGTCGAAACGCTGGTCGGGGCCTTCGCGGCCGCGGAGCGTTACGGCCTCCGGCGCGTTCTCGGAGCCTGGCTTGCCGATGTCTTGCTCGCGCAGCGGCTAGGCTGGACACATGCAATCCCTTTGTTGGGCGCCAAAGCGACCTTAGTTGTGGGTACGTGCCGGGCGCGTCGACCAGTGACTGCCGCTCTGGCTGCCGGCGCCGAAACGGAAGCCGATTGGGCCAAAAGCCTGCTGGCCGCGCAGGCGCGCGCTGCGCTGCGCGCCATTGATCTTTTCGCCGAACTTGAGCGCCGGGCGGACCGGCTGCTTGCGGTTGCGCCGAAACTCAGGGCCAAGGCGGCGGACGTCGTCGTGGAAA
>NZ_RZOF01000515.1:0-2907 GCF_003998955.1 Mesorhizobium sp. M4B.F.Ca.ET.017.02.2.1
ATCCGAAGGCTCGCGCGGCCGGTAAGGTTGGCCGCCGGCCGCCATCTGCCCCGACTGCAGCGGATCGAGGCCGACGATGGCGCGCGCGACTTCCGTGCGCCCGGCGCCGACCAGGCCGCCCAGCCCGACAATCTCGCCCGCCCTCACCTCGAAGCTGATCCCCTGGACACGCCGTGTCGTGACATCGTTGAGCGCCAGCCGCACCGGTCCGAGCGTGCGCTCCTTGCGGTTGAACAGATCGCTCACCGGCCTGCCCACCATCAGCCGCACCATGCGCTGCTCGTCGAGCTCTGCGATCGGCTCGTCGGCGACGCGGCTGCCGTCGCGCATCACCACGCAACGGTCGGCAAGCTCGATGATCTCGCGCAGCCGGTGCGAGATGTAGATCACCGCGACGCCATCGGCCTTCAGCCGCCGGATGACCCGGAACAGCCGCTGCGCCCATCCTCCGTGAGCGACGAGGTCGGCTCGTCGAAGGCGAGCAGCCGCGCCCCTGGGCGCAGCGCGCGCATGATCTCGATCAGTTGCCTGAGCGCCGGGCTCAGGCCATGGCAGCGTTGCCCGGGTGACAGCACGTCGACCACGCCGAAGGTGTTGAGCAGCTCGAGGCTGCGCCGCTCCAGATCCGTGCGGTCGAGAAAAATCCCGCCCCGCGCCTTGATGTCGCCGATGAAGATGTTTTCCGCCACCGTCAGCTCCGGGATGATCTCCGGCTCCTGGTGGATGACCCGGATGCCCGAGCCATGTGCTGCGCGTGGCGAGTTGAGCTGGACCGGCTGACCATCGACCAGAACGCGACCGCTGTCCGGGCGATGCTCGCCCTCCAGCACGCGCATCAGCGTGGACTTGCCGGCGCCGTTCTCGCCGATCAAAGCGGTGATCTCGCCGGCATGGAAGGCAACGGAGACGTCGCGCAGCGCCTGCACCGCGCCGAAGCGCTTGCTGACGCCCTCGACGGAAACGACGGGCACGGTCATCGGCGCGCGGCTCCCTGTGAGGCCGCGCGCCCCGAGGCCGACAATGAGGCCGGAAGGAAGCCTAGGACTTGCAACCGAGCGTGTCCTTGAACTTGGCGAAGTTCTCGCCGCTGATCAGCGTCGCGTCCTGGAAATAGTCCTTCTGCATTTCCTTGCCAGTGGCTTGGTCATAGAGCGCCTGGATCGCCGCGGCGCCATGCTTGGCGCTGTCCAGCCACATCGTGCCGCGGAAGCCGGTGGGCTTGCCGGAGCCGAAGGCCTCGCAGGAGCGCGAGCCGTCGATGCCGATGCCGATGACGTTCTCCGGCTTCATGCCGGCATTCTCGGTGGCGCGCACACCGCCGAGCACGCCGTCGTCGTTGCAGGAGTAGAAGATCCACTTCTCGGCGTCCGGATTGGCCGTCAGCGTCGTCGACACCACGTCGATCGAGTTGACCATGGTGTTGTCGTAGGGGATCGACAGGATGCGCGACTTGATCTCCGGGATCGCCGCGACGAGCGCTTCCTCGGCGCCCTTGTTGCGGCGCATGCAGGTATCGGCCTTCTGGTCCTCGATCGAGCCGACGCGCACCTTGGAAAGGTCCTTGTCCCAGCCCTCGGCCTTGACGATGCGGGCGATCTCGCCGCCGACCTGCTTGCCGATGTTGAGCGCGTTCATGCCGACATAGGCGACCGGGCTGCCGTCGGCAAAGGCGATGTCGTCGTCGACCGCGATCAGTCCGATCTTGGCGGCCTTGGCCTTGTCGGCGACGACCGGGCCGAGCGAACGGTCAGGCACCACCACGGCAATGCCTTTGACGCCGTCGCCGACATAGGTGTCGAAGGTGGTGACGGCGAGGTTGGCGTCGAACTGGACATCCTGCACCAGGAGATCGACGCCGAGCTCTTTGGCCTTGTCCTTGGCGCCCTGCACCTCGCGGACGAACCACGGGTGATCGCCCATCTTGTTGATGTAGCCGAACTTCATCTTGTCCTGCGCGCCCGCGCCGTGGACCGTCAGAGCGACGGCTGCGGTCGCGGCCACCGCAAGGCATGCCTTGATCATTGGTTTCATGGTTTCCTCCCTCTGGATCCCGGCCGGCGAGACCCCATTTTGCTTGAAGACGTTCCCGGCGACCGGCCGCCGGCGCGAAACCTCATTCGTGGTAGAGAACCGAGCGCCCGCCATCGATGACGATGCAGGCCGCGTTGATGAACGGCGCCTCGTCGGAGCCGAGGAAGACGGCGGTCATGGCCACTTCCTCCGGCCGGCCGATGCGGCGCGGCGGATGCAAATCGTAGGTGCGCTGGCGCTCGGCCTGCGGGTCTGGGAATGTGTTCCAGTAGTCGACCGCGATCTGCGTCTCGATGTAGCCGGGCGCAATCGCGTTCACGCGGATGCCCTCGGCCGCGTATTGGATGCCGAGCGACCGCACCAGGCCGAGCAGCCCGTGCTTGGCGACCGGATAGGGAAAGGTCGACGGGATGATCGCGAAGGAATGACAGGACGCGATCGCGACGATCGAACCCTGTTTCTGGTCGCGCATCGCCGGCAGCACCGCGCGCGCCGAATACCAGACGCCGTCGAGATCGACGGCAAAGCAGCGCCGCCATTCGTCTTCGGTGGTTTCCAGCGGCTCGTGGAACACGTTGATGCCGGCATTGGCGACCAGCACGTCGATGCGGCCGAAGGCGCGGAGTGCCTGCTCGGCCGTCGTCTCGCAAGAGCCGGCGTCCGCGACATCGGTTTCAACGAACAGCGCCTTCACGCCGCAGTCGGCAAGCGACGCTGCGACGCTCTTTCCGGTCGCCGCGTCCTTTTCCGCGACGACGATCACCGCCCCTTCGGCGGCCATGGCGCGCGCCGTCGCCTCGCCGATGCCACGCCCGGCGCCGGTGATGATCACCACCTTGTCTTTGAGACGCCCGGCCATTGTCACCAGTCCACGAT
>NZ_RZOF01000516.1:0-2892 GCF_003998955.1 Mesorhizobium sp. M4B.F.Ca.ET.017.02.2.1
GACAGGTCCTATACAGGCGAGCGCAAGGCCTTCGGCTCGAAGATCAACCAGTTCCAGGCGCTGCAGTTCAGGCTGGCAGACATGGAGACCGAGCTGCAGGCGGCGCGAATCTTCCTCTACGCCGCCGCTTCGAAGCTCGATCGCAAGGCGCCGGACGCCGGCAAATGGTCGGCGATGGCCAAGCGCTTCGTCACCGATGTCGGCTTCGATGTCGCCAACGAGGCGCTGCAGCTGCATGGCGGCTATGGCTATCTGCACGATTACGGTGTCGAGAAGCTGGTGCGCGACCTGCGCGTCCACCAGATCCTCGAAGGCACCAACGAGATCATGCGCGTCATCATCGCACGCGCGCTGATCGGCCGGTAGGCAGTAGGCAGTAGGCAGTAGGCAGTAGGCAGTAGGCAGTAGGCAGTAGGCGAAGGATGACCGGCAAGATCAATTCGTACAAGGATCTTATCGTGTGGCAGCAGGCCATGGGTCTGGCCGTCGCTACCTACTCCTTGACCAAGGCATGGCCAAAGGAGGAATTGTACGGGCTGACCAGCCAAATCCGCCGCTCAGCCACATCTATCGCTTCAAACATCGCGGAAGGTTACGGCCGCGATAACACGGGTTCCTATCAGCAGTTTCTCAGGATAGCCCAAGGCTCTCTAAAGGAGCTCGAGACACACCTCCAGATCGCTGAACGCATCGGCTTGGCCACTCGTGATGAGGTTCGTCATATGCTCTCAGCCACAGAAGCCATCGGAAAGATGCTTCGCCAGCTTATTATCAAGCTGGCACCTGAATAGATCCCCTACTGCCTACTGCCTACTGCCTACTGCCTACTGCCTACTGCCTACTGCCTACTGCCTAACCCTGGGAGCACCGCTATGACAACCATCGCCTTCATCGGATTGGGCAATATGGGCAATCCGATGGCCGCCAACCTGGTCAAGGCCGGGCATTCTGTGCACGGCTTCGACCTGGTGCCGGAGAACCTCACAGTCGCCAAGGAGCATGGCGTGGTCGTCATGGCCAACGCCGTCGCGGCGGTGAAGGACGCCGATGTCGTCATAACCATGCTGCCGGCCGGCAAGCATGTGCTGTCGGTCTATGAGGACATCGCGCCCAAGGCCAAGAAAGGCGCGCTGTTCATCGATTCCTCCACCATCGACGTCGAATCGGCCCGCAAGGCCCATGCCGTCGCCAGCAAACACGGCCTGCTGTCGATCGACGCTCCGGTCTCGGGCGGCACCGGCGGCGCCACCGCCGGCACGTTGACATTCATGGCCGGCGGCTCGAAGGACGCCTTCGCCAAGGCCGAGCCGGTCCTGAAGCCGATGGCCGGCCGCATCGTCCATTGCGGCGACGACGGCGCCGGACAGGCGGCCAAGATCTGCAACAACATGATTCTCGGCATCTCGATGATCGGGGTCGCCGAAGCCTTCGTGCTGGCGGAAAAGCTCGGCCTGTCGCATCAGGCGTTGTTCGACGTCGCCTCGACCTCCTCGGGCCAGTGCTGGTCGCTGACCACCTACTGTCCGGTGCCCGGCCCGGTGCCGGCCTCGCCGGCCAACCGCGACTACAAGCCCGGCTTTGCCGCAGCCCTCATGCTGAAGGACCTGAAGCTGTCGCAAGAGGCGGCGCAAAGTGCCGGCGCGGTGACGCCGCTCGGCGCCGAGGCGACGCAGCTCTACGCGCTGTTCAACGCACAGGGCAATGCCGGGGTCGATTTCTCCGGCATTATTAATTTCCTCCGCGGCCAACTCGCGTAAATCTCTGCTTTCAAAGGCTTATTAGAAGATTATTTGGTCAGAAACCGGCAAATTTAGATTTGCTTAAGGTCTCGATAACCGGCCGGTAACGATGTGCCTATAAAACGGACTGCGAGGCGGACATATCGCATCCGCCCGGCGCTCCGGATCAGGTCTCGCGTACCGGAGCCCGTAAGTTTCGCAAGTCGCTTGTAGCGAAACGCCATGCGTATCTGGCAAAGCCGCGTTCCCGGTGGGACGCGGTTTTTGCGTTTTGCTGCACTATATTTCGTTGCCGCATTCGGCGAGGCATGCGGTCTTCGCAGCTTGTTCCGAGAATTGTGCCCGGGCGTTTCACATGCGCCCACGCGCGCCTTCCGGATCGTAGGGCGAGTCGGCGATCACCTTTGCCGGACGCCGCTCGCCGAGGACTGAAACTTCCAGTTCGGTACCGGGCGACAGCAGTTCCAGGGGCAGCAGCGCGAGTGCGATGTCGTGACCAAAAGTATAGGAGTAGCCTGCCGACGTGACGTGGGCGACAAGCTCGCCGTCGCGGTAAACGCCCTCGAAGGCGAACGCGCTCGCGCCGTCCGTATCGATCGACAGCGTGGCGATCCGGCGCGCCGTCCCCTGCTCCTGTTTAGCGACCAGTGCCGCCCGGCCGATGAAGTCGCCCTTGTCGAGGCTGACGAAGCGGTCGAGGCCGCTTTCCCAGGCTGACAATTCGACATTCATGTCGCGATACATGGCCCGGTAGGACTTATCGAGACGCAGGGACTCCAGCGCCTGAAGTCCAACCAATCTCAGCCCGTGCGCCTCGCCCGACGCCAAAAGCGCGTCCAGCAAATGCCGCTGATAACAGAGCGGATGATAGAGCTCCCATCCCAGTTCGCCCGAGTAGTTGACGCGCAGCAGACGCACATCGCCGGCCAGGCCGACGGTTCCGGACCGCACGCTGAACCATGGGAAGGCCTCGTTTGAGAGATCCACTTCCGTCAGTGGCTGCAATACCTCCCGCGCCTTCGGTCCAACGATTGTGAAGCTGCCGCGATCATCGGTGACATTGCGAAGCTGCACGTTGCCGCCCTTTGGCAGCATCCGGCTCAAGTCGTCAAGATTCCAGCGCTCGGCGCGCGGCGTCGATATGAGATAGAAC
>NZ_RZOF01000517.1:0-2882 GCF_003998955.1 Mesorhizobium sp. M4B.F.Ca.ET.017.02.2.1
CCCCTCTGTCCTGCCGGACACCTCCCCCACAAGGGGGGAGATTAGCGGCTTTGGCGCCTCGCACTTTCCTGCAGCGTTGGAGGTTGGCGAAAGCCGCGGTGCCAGCTGATCTCCCCCCGCGTGGGGGAGATGTCCGGCAGGACAGAGGGGGGCGCCGTAGAACTCGGCGTTCATGGCTTGGCCTTGGAGCGGCTTGGCCATGACCCGCGCCCTCGCCCTCATCCGCCGCCGTCTCGTCGGCAGCGTCTTCGTGCTTTTGATCGTCATCATCGGCACATTCCTACTGCTCGAAGCTGCCCCCGGCGACGCGGTCGACGCCTACATCGTCTCGACCGGCGGCGATGCCGGCCTGATCGAGGTGCTGCGCCATCGCTGGGGCCTCGACCAGTCGGAACTGACGCGGCTCGCCAACTATCTTTGGGCGCTCTGCCATCTCGATCTCGGCCAGTCCGTCACCTTCTCGCGACCGATCCGCGACGTCATTCTGGAGCGCCTGCCCACCACGCTGATCCTCATGGGCAGCGCCACCGCGCTCTCCTTCGGCCTCGGCTCGGCGCTCGGCATCTATGCCGGTGCAAAGCCCGGCAGCTTTCGGGACCGTTTCCTGTCGATCGGCTCGCTGGCGCTCTATGCCGTGCCCGGCTTCTGGCTCGGCCTGGTGCTGATCGTCGTCTTCGCCGTCGACCTGCGCTGGCTGCCGATCGGCGGCATCGAGACCATCGCCTCCGGCAAGACCGGGCTGGCGCGGGCCGCCGACATCGCCACCCATCTCGTGCTGCCGGTCTCGGCGCTCGGCTTCATCTACCTCGCGCTCTATCTGCGCATGATGCGCGCCGGCATGGCCGAGGCCTGGCGGCAGGATTTTGTCCTCGCCGCCCGCGCCAGGGGGCTGTCGCGCCGACGCATCGTGCTTGCCCATGTCGCCCGCAACGCGTTGCTGCCGCTCATCACCATGCTCGGCCTGCAGTCGGCGCAGATGCTGGGCGGCAGCGTCGTCATAGAAAGCGTCTTTGCCGTACCCGGCCTCGGCCGGCTGTCGCAGGAAGCCGTCGCCGGACGCGACACGCCGCTGCTGCTCGGCATCATTCTCACCAGCGCCGTGCTCGTCATCGTGATCAACCTCCTGGTCGACCTTGCCTACGCCCTGCTCGATCCGCGCGTCGGCGCCAGTGAGGCCGGCGCATGAGCCGCCTGCATCGTTTCCTTCGCAGCCCGGAAGCGATCGCCGGAGCTGCGATCCTCGCCTTGCTTTTCGCCATGGCGCTTACCGCGCCGCTGCTCTTTCCCGGCGACCCGCAGGCCATCGCAGGCCCGGCATTGCTGCCGCCATTCCAAAACTGGTCGCTGCCGCTCGGCACCGACCGCCTCGGCCGCGACGTGCTGGCCGAACTTTTCCACGGCGCCCGCACCTCGCTGGCCGTCGGGCTGTCGGCGGCGGGCGCAGCACTCCTGATCGGCGCGGTGGTCGGCACGCTGGCCGGTTTTGCCGGCGGCCTGATCGACGAGGTGCTGATGCGCATCACCGACGCCTTCCAGACCGTGCCCGGCTTCCTGCTGGCGCTGGCCTTCGTCAGCATCGTCGGCCCTTCACTCGGCGTAGTCGTTGCGGCCATCGCGCTCGGCGCCTGGACCGGACCGGCGCGCGTCGCACGCGCCGAAGTCCTCTCCATTCGCGAGCGCGACTATGTCGCCAGCGCCCGCGTCATCGGCATGCATCCGCTCGAGATCGCCTTTCGCGAAGTGCTGCCCAACGCGCTGCCGCCGGTGCTGGCGCTGTCCTCGGTGATCGTCGCGGCGGCGATCCTGACGGAAGCCGCCCTGTCCTTTCTCGGCCTGGGCGACCCCAACCGCGTCACCTGGGGCGCCATGATCGCCGAAGGCCGCGCCGTCTTGCGCACCGCGCCCTTCCTGTCGATCATTCCCGGCATCGCCCTGGTGCTGACCGTGCTCGGCGTCTACCTCGCCGGCGAAAGCGTCGTCGAGACGACGGCGGTGCGGAGAAGCCTGTCGTGACAGCACTGCTTTCGATCCGCGATTTGACGGTGAGCTATCGCGGCGATGGCCGAGGGGTGCCGGCGCTGAGGGGCGTGAGCCTTGAGATCCAGGCCGGTGAGCGCCTGGCGATCATCGGCGAGAGCGGCTCGGGCAAGAGCACCCTGGCGCTGGCGGTTGCGGGGGTGTTGGCGAGAGGTGCCAGGATTGGAGGTGCGATCGAATGGGCGATGCCGAAATTGCAAATGCCTCATTCCTTCGCGCCCCCCTCTGTCCTGCCGGACATCTCCCGCACAAGGGGGGAGATCAGCAGTTCCGTCGCCGGCACTTCTTTTTCAACGTCGGTGATCGGCGAAAGCGGTAATGAGAAGGCAATCTCCCCCCTTGTGGGGGAGATGTCCGGCAGGACAGAGGGGGGCGCGACAGAACGGCAACCTCTCCTCGTTCGTGAGACAGCTCCCCGCCTCGGTCGCGACATCGGCTTCGTCTTCCAGGACCCCTCCTCCAGCCTCGACCCGGTCATGCCCGTCGGCAAGCAGATTGCCGAAGTCGCCCGCACCCATCTCGGCCTCTCCTGGCCGCAAGCCTACGCCCATGCCAAAACCCTGCTCGAACGCGTCCGTCTGCCCGATCCCGACGCCGTCCTGCGCGCCAACCCGCATCAGCTTTCCGGCGGCCAGAAACAGCGCGTCGCGATCGCCGCTGCAATCGCCGCCGGTCCGACGCTGCTGATCGCCGACGAGGCCACCAGCGCGCTCGACACCATCGTGCAGGCCGAGATCGTGTCGCTCATCCGGCGGCTGGTGGCCGAGGACGGCATGACGCTGCTGTTTATCAGCCACGACATCGCGCTCGCCGCCGAGCTTGCCGAGCGCATCGCCGTGTTCCGC
>NZ_RZOF01000518.1:0-2848 GCF_003998955.1 Mesorhizobium sp. M4B.F.Ca.ET.017.02.2.1
CATGGCCATCCGCGGCCCCGGCACCGCCTATATGGCGCGCAAGGCGGGCAAGTCACGCGCTATTGGCGGCTGGGGTTTTCAGGTCGGCGACCAGGGCAGCGGCGCGCGCATCGGCCGCGACCTGCTGGAGCAGACACTGCTCGCCTATGACGGCATCCGTCCGGGCTCGCCGCTGACCGAGGCGATGCTCGCCGTCTTCCGCAACAACCCCGAGGACGTCGTCGAGTTCACCACCAATGCCAAGCCCGGCGATTTCGGCGGTTTCGCGCCCAAGGTCTTCGACCATGCCGCCAAGGGCGATCTTGTCGCCAACTGGATCCTCGACAAGGCGGTTGCCGACGTCGAAGCCTCGCTCGGGGCGCTCGATCTTGCCGGCAATGCGCCGCTCTGCCTGCTAGGCGGCCTGGCGCCGCTCTATGCGCCGCGGCTTTCGGCGCGCTACCAGGCGCTGCTGAAGCCGGCGCTCGACGATGCGCTCGGCGGCGCCGTGCAGATGGCGGTGCGCATCTTTGCGCGCGGTTCGGAGGTTGCCCAATGAGCGCCGCCGACCAGATCTTCGCCATGCTGAAGGAATCGTCGCAGAGCGGCGCGCCGCTCTATCTGCAGCTCAGGAAGAGCATCGAAGAAGCGGTCAACCGCGGCCTGATCGGGCCGGGCGACGCGCTGCCGTCGGAGCGCGACATCGCCAGCAAGGCCGACATCTCGCGCGTCACCGTGCGGAAGGCGGTGCAGGATCTGGTCAAGGGCGGCATCCTCGTCCAGCGCCACGGTTCCGGCACCTTCGTCGCCCCGCGCATGGAGCGCGTCGAGCAGTCGCTGTCCAGGCTCACCTCGTTCACCGAAGACATGGCTCGGCGCGGCATGGTGGTGCGCTCGGCCTGGCTCGACCGCGGTCTCTATGCGCCCTCGCCCGACGAGACGATGGTGCTCGGCCTGTCGTCGAACGAGCTGGTGGCGCGGGTGGCGCGCCTGCGCATCGCCAACGACACGCCGCTGGCGATCGAGCGCGCGTCGCTCTCGGCCAGCGTGCTGCCCGATCCCGAGGCGATCGGCTCCTCGCTCTATGCCGCGCTGGAACTGACCGGCAACCGGCCGGTTCGCGCCGTGCAGCGCATCTCGGCCGCCAATCTCGGCGACGGCGATGCGCGCCTGCTGGAAGTGCCGCCAGGGGTTGCCGGCCTGCATATCGAACGTATTTCCTATCTTGCGAGCGGCAAGGTGATCGAATTCACCCGCTCGATCTACAGGGGCGACGCCTATGATTTCGTCGCCGAACTCCGGCTGACCGGGCCGGGAGAGGAGAGCCGGCCATGAGCGCTACCCCCACCCATATGCGGCGCGAGATCGAGGAGATCCCGGAGGCCACGGCCCGCCTGCTCGATGGCTCGGCCGCCGTGCTGAGCGAAGCCGGGCGCGGCATCCGCGAGCGCGATCCGAGCTTCGTCGTCACCGTGGCGCGCGGCTCGTCCGACCATGCCGCCACCTTCATGAAATACGCCGTCGAACTGACCGCCGGCCTTGCCGTCGCCTCGGTCGGCCCGTCCATCGCCTCGATCTATGGCGCCAGGCTGAGGCTCGCCGGCTCGGCCTGCCTGGCGATCTCGCAATCGGGCAAGAGCCCCGACATCGTCGCCATGGCGGAGACGGCGCGGGCCGGCGGCGCGCTGACCGTCGCCATCACCAACACCGCCGATTCGCCGCTGGCGCGCGCCTCGGACTTTGCGATCGACATCCTGGCCGGGCCGGAGCGCAGCGTCGCGGCGACCAAGACCTTCGTCAATTCGGCGGTCGCCGGCCTGGCGCTGATGGCGCATTGCACCGGCGACGATGCGCTGCTTGCGGCATTGGCCCGCCTGCCGGAGCATTTCGAGAAGGCAATCGCCTGCGACTGGATGGCGCTGGCCGGCGCGCTTGAGACGCCGCGGTCGCTGTTCATCCTCGGCCGCGGTCCGTCTGCGGCGATGGCCAATGAGGCGGCGCTGAAATTCAAGGAAACCTGCGGCATGCATGCCGAGGCCTACAGCGCGGCCGAGGTCATGCACGGGCCGCTGGCGCTGGTCGGGCCGGACTTCCCGGTGCTGGCGCTCGCCGCGCGCGACGCTTCCGAACCGTCGGTCGCCGAGGCGGCCGACAATCTGGCCGGCAAGGGCGCGGCTGTGTTCGTGACATCCGGCAAAGCGACCAAGGCACGGGCCCTGCCCTATGTGGCGACCGGCCATCCGCTGACCGATCCGCTGGCGCTGATCGTGTCGTTCTATGGCTTCGTCGAGGCCTTTGCCCGCCATCGCGGCCTCGACCCCGATACGCCGCGCAATTTGCGCAAGGTGACGGAAACCGTATGAGCGACCGTTTCGCCCTCACTGGCGCCCGCATCTTCGACGGCGCCGACTGGCACGACAATGCGGCCCTCGTGGTGAGCGGCGGCCTGGTCGAGGCCATCCTCCCCGCCGGCGCCATTCCGGCCGGTGTCGATCGCATCGAGACCGACGGCCTGCTGGCGCCGGGCTTCGTCGACCTGCAGGTCAATGGCGGCGGCGGCGTCATGCTCAACGATCATCCGGATGTCGCTTCGATCGAGACCATTTGCCGGGCGCACGCGTCCTTCGGCACCACCGCTCTGTTGCCGACGCTGATCACCGATACGCCAGCGATCACGGCGGCCGCCGTCGCGGCCGGCGCCGCGGCGGCGCGGCAGAAGGTGCCGGGCTTCCTCGGCCTGCATCTCGAGGGCCCGCATCTGTCGGTCGCCCGCAAGGGCGCGCATGACCCGGCGCTGATCCGGCCGATGACGGACGCGGACCAGGCGGCGCTGATCGCGGCGCGGAAGGAACTCCCGGTCTTGCTGACC
>NZ_RZOF01000519.1:0-2834 GCF_003998955.1 Mesorhizobium sp. M4B.F.Ca.ET.017.02.2.1
AGCCGGGCGACAGGCCGATGGATAGCGCCGCATAGTTGCGGAAATTCGTAAGTGTAAGCTTACTTATATGGGTTTGGTGCTGGAGCTGTGTTGCACCTGCGGTCACGGCGGCAAAATCGCCTCGTTGGCGGCCTAGAGCCGGATGACTTCAGGTCGAATCGACCTGAAATCTGAATCCGGCTCTAAATCAAAGAGATAGAGCATGATGTCGTCCGAAAACCGCTTCACACTTTTCGGCATCATACTCTAGACCCGCATCGGCATCAGCACGTAGAGCGCGGTCTCGTCGGCCATGTCGTGGATCAGCGTCGGCGAGCCGGCATCGGCGAGCATGAATTTCGCCTCCGTGCCGGTTAGCTGCGCGGCGACGTCGAGCAGATACTTGGCGTTGAAGCCGATCTCGATCGGGTCGGCCGAATAGTCGGCGGCCAGTTCCTCGGTGGCGCTGCCGGAATCCGGATTGTTGACGGCCAGCGTCAGCTGGCCCTCGGCGATCGACAGTTTCACCGCCCGGCCGCGCTCAGACGAAATGGTCGAGACGCGGTCGACGGCCGCGGCGAAGCTCTGCCGGTCGATGATCAGCTTCTTGTCGTTGCCGGTCGGAATGACGCGCTGATAGTCCGGGAAGGTGCCGTCGATCAGCTTCGAGGTCAGAACCACGCTGCCGATGGTGAAGCGGATCTTGGTGTCGGAAAGTTCGGTGGTCACGGCCACATCCGGGTCGTCGACCAGCTTCTGCAACTCGCTCACCGTCTTGCGCGGGATGATGATGCCCGGCATGCCTTCGGACCCTGCCGGTGCGTCGATCTCGGCGCGCGCCAGGCGGTGGCCGTCGGTCGCCACCGAGCGCAGCTTCAGCTTGCCGCCGGCTTCATGCGTGTGCAGGTAGATGCCGTTGAGGTAGTAGCGCGTCTCCTCGGTGGAGATGGCGAATTGCGTCTTTTCGATCAGGCCTTTCAGGTCGAGCGAATCGAGCCGGAAGATGTGCGAGAAGGAACCGGCCGAAAGCTCCGGGAAATCGGACTGCGGCAGGCACTGCAGACGGAAGCTCGAACGGCCCGAGGTGACCGTCATCGCATTGCCGTCCTCGTCGGTCTTCAGCATCACCTCCGCCCCGTCGGCGAGCTTGCGCACGATGTCGTAGAGCAGATGCGCCGGAACGGTCGTCGCCCCGCCGCGCTCGACCTTGGCGGGCGTCGCTTCGGTCACTTCCAGGTCGAGGTCGGTCGCCTTCATCTCGAGGCTGGCGCCCTCGGCGCTGAGCAGCACGTTGGAGAGGATCGGTATGGTGTTGCGCCGCTCGACCACGCGGTGGACATGGTTGAGCGACTTCAGGAGATTTGACCGTTCCAAGATAACACGCATGACGAAACAGGCTCGCTTGAATGGATGAGCGGGTCTCCGGCGAGCGGCGCCCCGCGAAAGGTCTGAACAGGCTCAGAATCTGCTTAAGCTGACAGGAAAAAGCCTGCAAACGCAAGCCCGCGCCACCGGTTAGGACCGGTTGCGCGGGCTTTCTGGGGATAAAGCCGGCGAAGTCCCCGATCCGGCTTTTCCCGGGCGCTCAAGCCTGGTCGTTGATCAGCCTTCGCAAGAGTTCCAGTTCCTGCGCCAGCGTGTTGTCCGCGCCCGAAAGGTCCTCGATCTTGCGCACCGCGTGCAGCACCGTCGTATGATCGCGGCCGCCGAACCGCCGACCGATCTCCGGCAGCGAACGCGGCGTCATCACCTTCGACAGGTACATCGCGACCTGCCGCGGCTTGACGATGGTGCGTGTGCGCCGGTTGGACAGAAGCTCGGTCTTCGACACATTGTAGTGGCGCGCCACGATGCGCTGGATGTCCTCGATGCGCACCCGCTTCGGCTCGCCCGAGCGATAGATGTGGCCGAGGATCTCATCGATGCGGTCGATGCTGATCTGTGGCTCGAAGGACTGCCTGAACAGGAGCTGGTTGAAGGCGCCCTCCAGTTCGCGCCCGCTGCCCGTCACCGTGCGCGCGACATGGTTGAGGATCTCCTCCGAAATATCGAGCGAGGTGTCGTCGACCTTGGCCGTCGCAAGACGCAGCTTCAGCATGCCGAGCCGCATGGCGAAGTCCGGCGCCGACATTTCCAGCGCCACGCCGCCATTGAGGCGCGAGCGGACGCGCGGCTCCAGCGATTCCAGCTCCGACGGCGGCCGGTCGGCGGCGACCACCACCTGCTTGGCGCTGTCGAGCAGCATGTTGATGAGATGGCAGAATTCATGCTGGATCGACTTGCCCTGCAGGAACTGCATATCGTCGATGATCAGCAGGTCGATGTCGCGCAGCTGCTCCTTGAGCGTCAGCGCGTTGTTGTCGCGGATCGCGGTAGCGAAGCGCCACATGAAATACTCGGCCGTCAGATAGACGACGCGCGATTTCGGGTTGTGCATCAGCGATTCCGCCGCGATCGCCTGCAGAAGATGCGTCTTGCCGAGGCCGACCGTGGCATGAAGGAAAAGCGGGTTGAAGCGCACCGCGCTCGACTGCGATTCCGCCACCGCCTTTGCAGCGGCGAAAGCCACCCGGTTCGACGGGCCTTCGATGAAGGAATTGAACGTGTAGCGCGGATCGAGCGGCGACCCCAGCACATTGTGCCGGAACTCCGTTTCGGCGGGCGCGCCCTGGCGCGGCGCCGGTGCCCGCTCCACCCTGCCTGATCCGGCGGTGCCTGCCGCGAGCGCCGTTTGCGTCTGCCTGGTCATCCTGCGCGCCGGCGCCACTTCCGGCTCGGCGCCGTTGCGCGTCTGGCGCGTGGCGGTGCGCACCACGATCTCGATCTTCAGGACCTCGGGATCCTCGTGCTTCCAC
>NZ_RZOF01000051.1:0-25534 GCF_003998955.1 Mesorhizobium sp. M4B.F.Ca.ET.017.02.2.1
CGCATGCGCTGCTCGATCCCTATGGCGAGCGCGCCGCCTTGCTGAAGGAAGCGGCGACATTCGTGGCGACGCGCAACAGCTGACCTGTTGTACAGGCGGACGCCGCCGGCTCGCCACGGTCCGATCTTCACAACCCTGCCAGCGCGAAATGCTGGATGTCATTCCAGCAAAGCGCGCACTGCTGAGCGAGCTGCGGATAGGGCGCCGACGTCGGCTTCGATTGTTCGCTCTTTCCGAATAGTGCTGCCAGCAGCGGGGTGATTATCCGACTTCCGCGGCAATCTATATGCGCTCCATGACAACGAGGATCGATCCGCCCGGTGACGGCGCGACCGTCGTCATCGGCCTCCAACCGGCCCCGTGAACCCACCGAAAGGAACCTGCAAATGCCCTTTGCCAACTTCAAGATGCCCGAGGCCGCCCTCACAAAAGCGCAGAAGGAAGATCTCGTCCACAAGACCACGCAGATGTTCGTCGACTATTTCGGCGAGGATGTGCGCCCCTACACCATGGTGCTGATCGAAGAAGTTCCTGATGGAGGCTACGGCCGCGCCGATGAAGTCTTCGCCCTTCCCGATGCCTATCGGGCAAAGGATGGTGCCTGACATGAACAAGGCGGGCCGCTTGTCGAGCGGCTCGCCTTTCGCGCAATGCAAGTCGGACCTCAGCCTCTTGCGGCCGCGTTGGCGACCACGAACACCGAATAGAGCGACTGCCGCGCCGTGATGAACAGGCGGTTGCGCTTGGCGCCACCGAAGGTGAGGTTCGCCACCGTTTCCGGGATGCGGATCTTGCCGATCAGCGTGCCGTCGGGGTCGAAGCAATGCACGCCGTCGCCGGCGCCTGCCCAGACACGGCCGGCCGTATCCACCCTGAAGCCGTCGAACAGGCCGGCCGCGCAGGTTGCGAAAACGCCGATTTCCCCCAGCGAATTGCCTTCGACGGCGAACTTGCGGATCTGCCGCGGCCCGTCCTTCTGATGCGTGATGCCGGTGTCGCCGACATAGAGGACGCTCTCGTCCGGCGAGAAGGCGAGACCGTTGGGCTTCGCCATCGTCGAGACGACGCGCGCCACCGCGCCGGTCGCGGGATCGGCGCGGTAGACGTGGCAGCCCTCGATCTCCTGTTCGGCGCGGTCGCCCTCATAGTCGGTCGCGATGCCGTAGGGCGGATCGGAAAACCACACCGTACCGTCCGAGCGCACCACGACGTCGTTGGGCGAATTCAGGCGCTTGCCGTCGAAGCGGTCGGCGATCACCGTGATCGATCCGTCATGCTCGGTGCGCGTGACGCGGCGCGCCCGATGCTCGCAGGTGACCAGCCGTCCCTCTGTATCGACCGTGTTGCCGTTGGCATTGTTTGCCGGCGCCCGGAACACCGAAACCACGCCATTGGTCTCGTCGTAGCGCATGATGCGGTCGTTGGGGATGTCGGAGAAGACCAGATAGCGCCCGGCCGCGAACCATGCCGGGCCTTCCAGCCAGCGCCCGCCGGTCCACAGCCGCTCGACCGCCACATGGCCGACGAAGCAGCTTTCGAACCGCTCGTCGAGGACCTCGAAGCCGGCGCCCTCTATGTCTCCGAACATGCTTCTTCCTCCGCGAAAACGGGTTATCGATAGCCTTCGCCTCGACCCGTTTTCAAGACTTGACCTGCAAAAATGTTAGCGATAACATCGGTGCCAATTCAGTCCGTTTGCTTGGCTTGGGAGGGCCATAGATGCGGCCCAAGCTCATCGAATTCATCGACATCTCCAAGCGCTTCGGCGGCACGCTGGCGTTGAAGTCGGTGTCGCTCGACATCCACGAGGGCGAGATCGTCGCCCTGCTCGGCGAGAATGGCGCCGGCAAGTCGACGCTGATCAAGACGCTCGCCGGCATTCACAAGCGCGACCAAGGCACGATCCGCTTTCGCGGCGAGGACTATCATCACCGCCCGCCGCGGCCCAACCAGCCGCAGAAGGTCGCCTTCATCCATCAGGACCTCGGCCTCATCGAATGGATGACGGTGGCCGAGAATGTCGGCATGGCGCAAGGTTTTTCGCGCCGCTCCGGCCTGATCGACTGGCGCGACACCGAGCGCCGCGCCGAGCGCGCGCTGGCGCTGGTCGGCTGCGCCTTCGATCCGGCGACGCGCGTCCAGGATCTTTCCCGCACCGAAAAGTCGCTGGTGGCGATCGCCCGCGCGCTGGCCACTGAGGCCGACGTGCTGGTGCTCGACGAGCCGACGGCGAGCCTGCCGGCGGACGAGGTCGAGCGCCTGTTCGAGGCGCTGCGGCCGCTGCGCGAGCGCGGCGTCGGCATGATCTATGTCTCGCACCGGCTGGACGAGGTGTTCCGCATCGCCGATCGCGTCGCCGTCATGCGCGACGGCCGCATGGTCGCGGTGAAGCCGGTGGTCGAGACCACGCCGCAGGAACTGGTCGACCTGATCGTCGGCCGGCCGGCGCACCAGATGTTCGCCAAGTCGCAATGGCAGGACGGGCCGGAGCGGCTCAAGGTCGAAAACCTCACTTGCGGCAACGTCGGCCCAGTCACCTTCGAGGCGCGCTCCGGCGAATTGCTCGGGCTGGTCGGCCTGCGCGGCGCCGGACAGGAGGCTGTAGGCCGCGCGCTGTTCGGCGCCGAGCGTTTCGAGGGCAATGTCTCGCTCGACGGCAAACGCCTCGACCTGTCTTCGGTCGGCGCCGCCCTTGCCGCCGGCGTCGGCCTCATCGCGCGCGACCGCACCGAGGAGTCAGTCGCGCTGTCGCTTTCCGTGCGCGAGAACATGTATCTCAATCCGTCGGCGGTCGGTCGCGGGCTGTTCTCCTTCATGAAGCCGGCGCGGGAGAGCGAGCTGACGCAGGAACTCGGCGCTCGGCTGGGGCTGAGGCCCAACGATCCGCATCTGCCGATCGAGGCGCTTTCAGGCGGCAACCAGCAGAAGGTGGTCGTCGGCCGCTGGCTGGCGACGGGCCGCAAGCTGCTGATCGCCGAGGACCCGACGGCCGGCGTCGATGTCGGCGCCAAGGCCGAGATCTACCGGCTGATCGCGGCGGCCGTCGAGGCAGGGCTGGCGGTCATCGTCGTCTCCACCGATTTCGAGGAGGTCGCCCATATCTGCCATCGCGCCCTCGTCTTCTCGCATAACCGCATCGTGCGCGAGCTGGCCGGCGATGCCTTGACGACGGCTGCGCTCATTCGCGCCGCCTCCGTGTCCGAAGCCGCCTAGAGCCGGATGATTTCAGGTCGAATCGATCTGAAATCTGAATCCGGTTCTAAATCAAAGAGATAGAGCATGATGTCGTCCGAAAACCGCCTCACACTTTTCGGCATCACGCTCTAGGAGGACCTCATGAATTCGATCAAATCGACGGCGCTTGAGCCGACCCGGTCGGAACTTTCCGGGCTGAGCCTCGGCCAGAAGGCTTCGCGCTACCTGCCGGTCTACGGCCTGCCGATCCTGACGCTGCTGCTCATCCTGCTGTTCTCGCTGCTCTTGCCGCGGACGTTCCCGACGCTGCTCAATTTGCGCTCGATCATCTCCGACAAGGCGATCATCGCGATGCTGTCGTTGGCGGCGATGATCCCGATGGCCTCGGGCCGCATCGACCTGACGGTGGGCTACGGCATTGTGCTGTGGCACATCCTGGCCATCAGCCTGCAGACGGCCTTCGGCATCCCGTGGCCGATCGCGGTGCTGATCGTCATCCTGCTCGGCGTGCTCACCGGCTTCGTCAATGGCTGGCTGGTCGAGGTGGCGCGCATCGATTCCTTCATCGCCACGCTCGGCACCGGCACCGTGCTGTACGCTTTGGCCATGTGGTACACCGGCGGCCGCCAGGTCGTCGGCGTGCTGCCCGAGGGCTTCCTCTCCCTCAACGGCACGATGCTGTTCGGCTTGCCGATCACCGGCTACTACGTGGTCGTCCTGGCGCTGGCGATGTGGCTGGTGCTCGAATACCTGCCGATCGGCCGCTACCTCTACGCCATCGGCGCCAATCCGAAGGCCGCCGCGCTCAACGGCATCCCGGTGCAGAAATTCGTCATGGGCGCCTTCGTCGCCTCCGGTGCGCTGACCGCGCTGGGCGGGGTGCTGCTCGCCTCGAAGCTCCGGATCGGCCAGGCCAGCGTCGGCCTGGAATATCTGCTGCCGGCGCTGGTCGGCGCCTTCCTCGGATCGACCACCATCAAACCCGGCCGCGTCAATGTCTGGGGCACCATCATCGGCGTCGTCATCCTCGCTGTCGGCATTTCCGGCATCCAGCAGTTCGGCGGCTCGTTCTGGGTCGAGCCGCTGTTCAACGGCGTCACCCTGCTCGTCGCGATCGGCATTGCCGGCTACGCGCAGCGGCGCCGCGGCGCGGTCGTGCCGCCCGCCGCCAATCAACCAGCCACCAGCCAACCAACAAAGACAACCAACAATGCTTAATGGGAGAAACAATATGCATCGCAGAACAGTCCTTCAGCTTGGCGTCGCCTGCCTGGCGCTCGGCATCGCCTCGACCGCGCTCGCCGATCCGATGGCCGACGCCAAGGCGGTCGTCGACAAATACGCCGGCAAGGTCGAGAAATGGGACGGGCCGACGACCGGGCCGAAGGGTGCCGGGGGCAAGACAATCGTCGTGCTCGGCGGCGACATGAAGAATGGCGGCATTCTCGGCGTCACCAAGGGTGTCGAAGAGGCTGCGGCAGCACTCGGCTGGACGGTCAAGACGCTTGACGGCGCCGGCTCGATCGGCGGCCGCACCGCCGCCTTCGGCCAGGCGCTGGCGCTCAATCCCGACGGCATCATCATCAACGGTTTCGACGCCGTCGAGCAGAAGCCGGCGATGGAGCAGGCCAAGGCGGCCAAGATCCCGATGGCGGCATGGCATGCGGGCCCGACGGTCGGTCCGATCGACGATCTCGGCATCGTCGCCAACGTCTCGACCGACCCGATGGAAGTGTCGAAGGCGGCCGCCGACTGGGCCTTCGTCGACGCCAAGGGCAAGCCCGGCGTCATCATCTTCACCGATTCCACCTACCAGATCGCCATCGCCAAGGCCGACCGGATGAAGAAGGAGATCGAGGATCTCGGCGGCAAGGTGCTCGAATATGTCGACACGCCGATCGCCGAGACCTCGCAGCGCATGCCGCAGCTCACCACCTCGCTGCTGCAGAAATACGGCGACGCCTGGACCCATTCGCTGGCCATCAACGATCTCTATTTCGACTTCATGGGTCCGTCGCTGGCGGCCGCAGGCAAGTCGGGCACCGACGCGCCGATCAACGTCGCGGCCGGCGATGGCTCGGAATCGGCCTATCAGCGCATCCGCTCCAGCCAGTTCCAGAAGGTGACGGTGGCCGAGCCGCTGAACCTGCAGGGCTGGCAGCTGGTGGACGAGCTCAACCGCGCCATGGCCGGCGAGAAATGGTCGGGCTACATCTCGCCGCTGCATGTGGTGACCTCGGACAATGTCGAGTTCGACGGCGGTCCGGACAACCGCTTCGACCCCGGCAACGGCTACCGCGACGAATACAAGAAGATCTGGGGCAAATAAGCTTCGGCAGCATCTCTGTCGGAAAAGCCAACGGCCGGCGGGATCCCGCCGGCCGTTGATCTTTCCAATCAGGCCGTGTGGCGTGCGATCACCTTGGGCGTCATGCCGACCACGACCCGGTCGTCGGGTTCCCGCCGCCCATTGAGCAGGTCAAGCACCAGTTCGGCGACGCGGATGCCGATCTCATGCGCGCCGACGTCGATCGTGGTGATCGACGGCACCGACTGCTCGGCAAGGTCATAGGCACCGAAGCCGGCGATTGCGACGTCGTCGGGAACGCGGATGCCGCGCCGCAGGCATTCCATAAGCGCGCCGAAGGCGGAAAGGTCCGACACGCACATCACCGCCTGGGTGTCCGGCCAGCGCGAGATCATCTCGACCATTGCGGCAGCGCCCTCGCGCATCGAGATCGGCGGCACGCCGGAGGCGATGACGCGCGAGGCGTCGAGGCCGCGGTCCTGCAGCGCCGCCACGAAGCCGCGCCGGCGGTCGAGGCCGCGCGTATCGCGCGAGGTGTCGCCGCCGATGAAGCCGAGCCGCGAATAACCGCGCGCGACGAGATGATCGACCATCAGCCGCCCGGCCTCGGCGTTGGAGAAGCCGACGACGTGGCCGATCGGGTCGCTCGGCAGATCCCACGTCTCCACCACCGGCACGCCGGCATTGGCCAGCATCTTGCGGCAGCGCGGCGTGTGCCTGCCGCCGGTGACGATGATCGCTTCCGGCCGCCGCTGCAGCAACTGCCCGACCAGGCGCTCTTCCTCCTCGACATTGTAGTCGGTGAAGCCGAGCAGGATTTCCAGCCCGCTGTCGCGCAGGCCCTCGGTCATGCCGCGCACCGTGTCGGCGAAGTTGGCATTGTTGATCGATGGGATCGTCACCGCGACGAAACCGGAGCGCCGCGAGGAAAGGTTGGCGGCGATGCTGTCGAAGACATAGCCGAGCTCTTCAGCCGCCTGCAGGATGCGGTCTCGCGTGTCGGCGCTGACCGAGGCGTCGCGCTTGAAGGCGCGCGAGACGGTCATCGTCGAGACGTTGGCGCGATGCGCGACATCGGCCATGGTCGGGCGTTTGGGCGAGGACTGCATGGTCGTACGTTATCGATATCACAACGGAATGCAACGCGCCGCCGACGCTTATGCAAAGGCGATCTGGACCTTCATCGCCCGGCTTCGGTCGTTGGCAAGCTCGAAGCCGGAAAGCGCCTCGTCGAACGCCACCGTGTGGGTGATCAGCGGCTTGACGTCGATCAGCCCCTTGCGCATCAGCCCGACGCCGACGGCGAATTCCGGATGGAAGCGGAACGAGCCGTTGATCGACAGTTCCTTGGCGGTGACCGTCGACATCGGCAGCGCCATCTCGGCGCCGCCGAGGCCGAGCTGCACGATCGTGCCGCGCGGACGCGTCGCCGCGATGCCTTGCGCCAGCGCCGCCGCCGCGCCCGAGCATTCGTAGAGGATGTCGAACGTCCCCTTGTCGGCGAGATAGGGCGCCAGCCCCTCCGGATCTGTCCGCGTGTTGATCGCTTTGTCGGCGCCGGCGCGCAGCGCCATCGACAGGGTGAAATCGGCGAGGTCGACGGCGACGATCTCGGCCGCGCCCGCGCGCCGGGCACTGAGGATCGACAACAGGCCGATCGGCCCGCAGCCGGTCACCAGCACGCGCTTGCCCAGCATCTCGCCGGCCCGGCGCGTGGCGTGGAGGCAGACCGCCAGAGGTTCGGCCATCGCCGCTTCGCCGGCGCTCAAGCCATCGGCCGGCACGCATTGCGGCGCGTCGGCCACCAGCATTTCACGGAACGCGCCCTGGATGTGCGGGAACGGCATGGCGCTGCCGTAGAATCGCATGTTGAGGCACTGGTTGTGCATCCCCTCGCGGCAGTAGCGGCAGCCGTAGCAGGGCCGCGACGGCGAGACCGCGACCAGTTGGCCAGGCTCGAGCCCGCTGACGCCCGGACCGAGCTTCTCGATCACGCCGGAGACCTCATGGCCGAGGATCATCGGCTCCTTCAGGCGCACCGTTCCGAAGCCGCCATGATTGTAGTAGTGGAGGTCGCTGCCGCAGATACCGCCGGCGGCAAGACGCAACAGCACCTGGCCCGGTCCCGGCTCCTCGACGGGACGGTCCTCGATGCGCAGGTCCTTGGCGGCGTGGATGACGATCGACTTCATGGTGGGCGAACTCCTCGAGCAATACCAGGAAAAGTGGATGACGGTTTTCCGTCCGGGATTGCGTAAGCTAAAGCACCGGCGAGATGAGTGGCTGGCCGGCGAAATGAGCGGCGAGGTTGTCGCGCACCAGTCTGCCCATCGCCTTGCGCGTTTCGACCGTGCCCGAGGCATGGTGCGGCTGCAAAAGCACGTTGTCGAGCGCCAGGAAGCGCGGATTGAGCTTCGGCTCGCCTTCGAAGACGTCGAGCGCGGCCGAACCCAGCACCTTGCTCTCGAGCGCGTCGAGAAGCGCGTCCTCGTCGATGTTGGAGGCGCGCGAGATGTTGATCAGCATGCCTTCCTCGCCGAGCGCCGCGATCACCTCGCTGTCGACGATGTGGCGCGTCGCGGCGGAAGCGGCAAGCGTCACGAACAGGAAGTCCGAACGCCTGGCCAGCGCGACGGGATCGGCGAGGAACTCCCAATCGGCGGCAAAGTCCTTCGGCGCGACGTCGCTGTAGGCGATGTCCATGCCGAAGCCGGCAAGGCGCTTGGCCACCTCATAGCCGATGCGGCCGAGGCCGAGCACGCCGGCCCGCCGTCCCCAGACCCGGCGCTTGAGCGGATAGAGCCCCTTCGCCGCCCAGCTGCCGTCGCGCACCCAGCGCTCCGCGCCGATCATGCCGCGCGACAGGCACAGCATCATGGCGATGCCGAGATCGGCGACGTCGTTGGTCAGCACGTCCGGCGTGTTGGTGACGCGCACGCCGCGTTCCCGGCAGGCCACGAGATCGACCGCGTCGAAACCGACGCCATAGACGGAAACGAGTTCGAGCGACGGGCAGGCGTCGATCATGGCGCGGTTGGCGCCAAGCTCGCCGCGCGTGGCAATGCCGCGCACGAGCGGTCCGACCTCGGCGAGAAAGGCCGGCTTGTCGTCGGCCGCGAAATAGCGGTGCACCGTGAAGGCTTCGTTGAGCGGCTCCTCGTCCCATGCGGGATAGGGTCCAACCTGAAGGATGTGAGGCCGCTGCATCGTATTCGCTCCACTTGACTTGACAGATGATGTTATCGATAACATAAGACGCTCAGCGACGAGAGGCAATCGGGAAAATGTCGTCCAAACTGTTCGATCTCAGCGGGCGCACCGCGCTCGTAACCGGCTCCTCGCAAGGCATCGGCTTTGCCTTGGCCAAGGGCCTCGCCGAAGCCGGCGCCAAAGTGGTCCTCAATGGCCGCGACGAAGCTAAGCTGCGTGCCGCGGCAGCGGACATTCCGGGCGCCGCGACGCTCGCCTTCGACGCCACCGACCATGATGCGGTCCGTGCCGCCATCGACGCTTTCGAGCTTGCCGGCGGGTCGATCGACATCCTGGTCAACAATGCCGGCATGCAGTTCCGCACGCCGCTCGAGGACTTTCCCGCCGACGCCTTCGAGCGCCTGCTGCAGACCAATGTCGCCAGCGTCTTCCATGTCGGCCAGGCCGTGGCGCGGCACATGATCGGGCGCGGCCGCGGCAAGATCATCAACATCGCCAGCGTGCAGACCGCGCTCGCCCGCCCCGGCATCGCGCCTTACACCGCGACCAAGGGCGCGGTCGGCAATTTGACCAAGGGCATGGCGACCGACTGGGCGAAGCACGGGTTGCAATGCAATGCCATTGCGCCCGGCTATTTCGACACGCCGCTCAATGCAGCCCTCGTCGCCGACCCGGCATTCAGCGCCTGGCTCGAAAAACGCACGCCGGCCGGCCGCTGGGGCAAGGTCGAGGAACTGGTCGGCGCCTGCGTCTTCCTGGCCTCCGAGGCGTCATCCTTTGTCAACGGACACATTCTCTATGTCGATGGCGGCATCACGGCTTCGATCTGATCCCCCACCGCGCATGGTGGTCATGGGCGTCACCGGTTCCGGCAAGACGACGGTCGGCGAGGCGCTCGCCGATGCGATCTCGGCTACATACGTGGATGGCGACAAGCTGCACCCGCAGGCCAACATCGCCAAGATGAGCGCCGGCATCCCGCTCGACGATGCCGACAGGTGGCCCTGGCTGGCCAAGATCGGCGAAACGCTGCGGCAACGGCCCGCGCCGGTCATTGTCGGCTGCTCGGCGCTGAAACGCGCCTATCGCGATTTCATCACCGAGCAGGCGGGCGCGCCGGTGCTGTTCATCTATCTCGACGGGTCGCGCGCGCTGATCTCGAAGCGCATGCATGAGCGTACCGGCCACTTCATGCCCACCAGCCTGCTCGACAGCCAGTTCGCGACGCTGGAGGTGCCGGGCAAGGACGAGAATGCGATCGCGGTGACAATCGACGCGGAGCTCGATGAGATCGTCGCCGACATAGCTGACAGGCTGGCGGGAGGACCGACATGACCAACAAAGTCGCACTGATTGGCGCCGGCGCCATGGGTGGAGCGATCGGCGAGCGCCTGCTCGCCACCGGCAATCGCCTCGCCGTCTTCGACCTCGACAAGGCCAAGGTGGAAGTGCTGGTCGCCAAGGGCGCGACCGCGATGGCGAGCGCGGCCGAGGCTGCCGGCGCGGCCGACTACGTCATCCTCAGCCTCAATTCGGCGGCGATCGTGCGCCGCGCCGTGTTCGGCGATGCCGGTGTGGCCGCCGGCGCGAAGCCCGGCACGCTGATCATCGACATGTCGTCAATCGATCCTGACGCGACGCGCCAGCTGGCGGCCGACGCGAGCGACAAGGGTCTGCGCTGGGTCGACAGCCCACTCTCCGGCGGTGCGCCGAAGGCGCTGATCGGCGCGTTGACGCTGATGGCGGGCGGCGAGGAGAAGGATGTCGCGGATGCCCACACCGTGCTGCGCGACGTCGCGGCCAATTACACGCATATGGGCCCGGCCGGCGCCGGCCAGACGACCAAGCTGATCAACCAGGTGCTGTGCGCGCTGAATTTCATGGCCGTGGCGGAGGCGACCCGGCTGGCGCTCGACGCCGGCGTCGACGCACTCAAGATCCCGCAGGCGCTCAAGGGCGGCCGCGCCGACAGCGCCATCCTGCAGGAATACCTGCCGCGCTTCGCCACCCGCGACTACCGCCGCACCGGCCGCATCGACAACATGGTCAAGGACCTCAACGCCGCCCAGGACCTGGCGCGGCGCACGCATACGGCGATGCCGCTGACGGCGCTCTGCGCCGAGGTGCACCGGCTGCTGACGGCCGCCGGACTGGGCGGCGAGGACCAGGCCGCACTGATGGAATTCTTCCAACGCAAAGAGGACGGCAAATGATCACGCGCTACGCACTGTTCGAAGGCAAGGTGAAGGACGGCCAGACGGAAGCGTTCCGCAGGGACGTGATTGAGACCGTCCTGCCCAAATGGAAAGCCTTCCCGGGCGCGCTCGATGTCCGCGTCTCCTTCGCCGAGAAGCGCGACGACGGCGCGCCGGAATTCCCGATGATCCTGGCGATCAACTACCGCGACCTGGCGGCGGTCGACGCGGCCCTCGCCAGCCCCGCCCGCGCCGAATCGCGCGCCGCGACCGAGGCGGTGCTGTCGCGATATTTCGAGGGCCGCATCCACCACCATGTCACGATCGCCAATGAGTTTCCCCTGGCGGGCGATTGACCGGCAACTGGGCCGGCCGTTTCCGTGAAACGGTGAACGGCCCTAGGGTTCGATGTGTTGCCGAAGTCCGGCCCGCGCTGACGCTTGCTCGATCGTCCGCCTCAACTCGTCAGGGTCGTATGGCTTCTGGAGCGTGAGTTCGTTTTCGAAATCGCCCGTCAGTCCGTCGGAGCCGTAGCCGGTGGCGAACACGAACGGGATGCCGCGCCGACGCAGGATTTCAGCCACGGGAAACGACTTTGTGCCGGCGAGGTTTATGTCGAGGATGGCCAGGTCGATATCCGCCTGGTCGGCGAACGTCATGGCCTCGCCCACCTGGGCAAGCGATCCTACCACCTGGTGTCCCATTTCGAGCAGAAGATCTTCCAAAAGCATGGCGACGAGGAATTCATCCTCGAGAATCAGAACCCGTTTCGCCTGCCCGGTCACCCTGTGCTCCAAGCATCTGCCCGGCGGGTAGCGGGGCAATCATTGTACACACAATTCCAGTCGACGCGTAGTCAACGCGCACTTCGCCGCCGAGTTCCGACGCCAGGGCGCGTTCTATTAGGCGCGAACCGAAGCCCTTGTTCTTCGGTTTGGCAACCGGAGGGCCGCCGCTCTCTTGCCAATGCAGGACGAGCCGGCGATCGGCATTCTCGCCTTCTACCTGCCACACGATCACGACATCGCCTTCCTCGGACGACAATGCGCCGTACTTGGCGGCGTTAGTGGTGAGTTCGTGCAGTGCCATGGAGACTGCAAGCGCCGCGCCTGGCGCCAGCCGGACGGGAGGACCTTCGATCCGGAAGCGGTTTTCTCCGCCCGCATGCGGCTTGACCGTATCGGAGACGATGTCGCCGAGATCCGCGCTCTGCCAGTTTTCGCGCGTCAAGATGTTCTGCGCGTTTGCCCGCGCGCCGAACGCTTCCCGCGCTTCGTCCAGCGTCGAAGCGTGGACGAGGGTCTGGGAAGCGATGGACTGGACCACCGCCAGCGTATTTTTGACGCGGTGGTTGAGTTCGGACATGAGCGTTTTGCGATGCCTTTCCGACTGCCTGCGCTCGGTGATGTCCTCGATGGCGAGCAGGATAAGCTCCTCGCGTCCGGCTGCCTGGGACAGTTTGCGGGCATTGAGCAGCATGGAGCGCCGCCCGATATCGCGAAATTCATGCTCGACCTCGTAGTCGGTCACCTCCCGGTTTTTCGACAGCACCTCGTCGAGAAGCGTTCGCAGCGCGGGGATGTCCCATTGTCCATTGCCGAGACCGTACAGCAGGCTGCCTAGGGTGTCCTTCGCCGCAACCCTGAACAGTTCATAGAAGGCCGCATTGGCCGACTGGACGTGAAGTTCGGCGTCCAGGACCAGCAAGGGCTGCCGCACCGTGCCGACGATCGCCTCGGCATAGATCCTCGCCTCGTTGACCGCCTCGGCGGCTGCCCTGCGTTCGGTGATGTCGTTGAAGGTGATCACGACGCCGGCGATGTGATTGTCGCGCGTCCGGTAGGGAAGCATGCGCCGCAGATACCAGCGCCCCGCATCGCTCGGCACCTCGGCCTCGATGGTGGTGAGCTTCCGCAGCACCGTCTCGGCGTCCGACAAAAGCTTGTCGTCGGAGAATTTCCGGGCGAAGTGGGCGATCGGCCTGCCGACGTCCGATGTCACCAGATCGAAAAGTTCCTTTGTCGCCGGCGCGAACCAGTTGATCGCCAGCTTGTTGTCGAGGAACAACGTCGCCGTTTCCGAACCCGCCAGCAGATTGTTGAGGTCGTTCGAACTGCGCTCCAGCTCCGCGATCTTGTGCTGGAGCTGGCTGTTGACGGTGTTCAGTTCCTCGTTGAAGGACTGCAGCTCCTCCTTCGAGGTTTCGAGTTCTTCGTTGGTGGACTGAAGCTCCTCGTTCATCGAGGTCGCTTCCTCGTTCGAGGCCTTCAATTCCTCGTTGGCGGTCTCCAGATGTTCGATGGTGTTGCGCAACTCGGCGCGCATCGAAACCAGCTCCTCCTGGAGCGCGCGCTCGCCGGAGGATGTTTCGCTGGCATCTTCGCGAACGGGCGGCTGCCTGGATTCGCCAGCTGGCGCAGCCGGCTCGAAGCTCACCAGGGCGAATCTGCCGCCATGCGGTTGAGCAGCCAGCGGCACCACTGTCATGGCGACATCCGTCGACCCGCTCCTGTGCAGGCGGCCCTGGACGGTGACGCTCTTGTCGCTCTTCAAGGCGTCGCGTATCGCGCTGCGAAGGTTGATCGCCAGACCGTCCCGCGCCATGGCCAGAATGTCCCTGGTCGGCTCCCCGGATGGCTGTTCCAGATAGTCGCGCGTCGTTCCGTGGAAGTAGACGACACGCCCCTTCTGGTCGATCAGCACCGAGGCCGGAGCATAACGTTCCAGCAAAGCGCGGCGCGCTATGTCGACGACAGGTGCGGAGGCGTTTTCCGCTGGCATGGACGGCGGCGCGGCGGCCCCTGCGGCGGTTTCGATCGCTCCGCGCGGCAGCCGATAGTCGATGAGGTCGTGCCGGGTAGGCCCGAGCCGGCGGTATATCCGCCATTTCTTCGAAACTGTTTCGAACAGATCGTCATGCCGCCCGATTGTCTCGGCATTGCCGAGAAACAGATGCCCGTCGGGACGCAAGGCGAAATGAAACTGGCCGAGGACGCGTTGCTGCGCCTCCGGTTCCAGGTAAATCAGGAAATTGCGGCACGAAATGATGTCCAATCGCGAGAACGGCGGATCGCGCAGCAGGTTCTGCGCGGCGAACACCACCATGTCGCGAAGGTCCTTGCTGACCTGAAAGGACCCGTCAAGCCTTTCGAAGAAGCGGCGGACCCGCTCTGGCGGAAAACCCGCCAGCGCCGCCGTCGGGTAGATGCCGTCGCGCGCCTTGCGCAAATTGCCTTCCTGGGCGTCCGTGGCGAACACCTTCAGGTCGAAGCGCTTGCCGGCGGCTTCCGCATGCTCGGCAATCAGCATGGCTACCGAATAGGCTTCCTCGCCCGTAGCGCAGGCGGGCACCCAGACACGCACCGACTCGCCACTCGCCCGCTCAGCCACGAGAGGTGCGATCACGAGCTCGCCCAGCGCCTTCCATGACTCGGCGTCGCGGAAGAAGCCGGTGACGCTGATCATCAGATCGGCGACCACCATGGTCACCTCTTCCGAACTGGTTCGCAGGTCGTCGAGGTAATCGGCAAGTTTCTCGATGTTCCGCAGTCCCATGCGACGATGGACGCGCCGCCTGAGCGTGTTGCGCTTGTAGCTGCTGAAATCGTGTCCGTCGCGGGCGCGCAGGATCTCCAGAACGTCCTCGATCGTTGCTTCGCCCCTCGGGACGACCGGCTCGACCTCCGCCGGGGCGGAGACATAGCCATGATGGACATAGGCGAGCAGCGTCGCCGGCATCCTTTCAGGGGCCAGCACGTGGTCGGCAAGGCCGGCGGCGATCGCGCTGCGTGGCATGCCGTCGAACTTGGCCGTCTCCGGCGCCTGGACCAGGCTCATGCCGCCTTCGGCCCGGATCTCCTTCAACCCTTCCGTGCCATTGCTGCCAGTGCCGGAAAGCACGATCGCCACCGAACGCTCGCGCTGCTCGGTAGCGATCGAGGCAAACAAGACATCGACCGGATGCCGCTGGCCACGAGGCTGCGACGGCTTCGATACCTTCAAACCGCCCTTCACCGGTTTGAGGTCGGTATCGGGGGCGATCACATAGACATGGTCGGGGGCGATCGCCATGCCGTCCTCGACCTGCACCACCGGCATCCTGGTGCGGCCGCTCAAAATCCGGGCCATCTCGCTTTCGCGCTTTGGGTCGAGATGCAGCACCACGACGAAGGCGCAACCACTGTCGGCCGACATGGCATCGAAGAAGCTGCCCAGCGCCTCGATGCCGCCTGCCGAGGCGCCGATCCCGACGACGGGAATCGCGTCGTTCGGGCGGCGTTCAATGCCGTCTTCCTCGGCGGCGTGCGTTCGGTTTGCCCGCGTGCCGCTTCCCGAACTGCCTGGCTTCTTGCTTGGTTCTTTGGCCATGTCGCCCGTCAAAAATGCATGGCCGGGGATCACCCAGCGGGGACCGTCTGCGTTCCCGGCATGGTGTGAATCTTGCACGGATGCGGTGCAATCGCAAACAAAAGCGCGGCCCGAGACATATGCGACAATTCCGGCCGGATATCCTGCCGATCGCCGCGGCCCCGCTCCCGCTACGGCGCTATCTCGCTAACAGCCAGTCCCGAAACGCCGCACCTTGGCGGATCGCCCCCGCATTGATGGCGACCCGCGACGGCTGACCGGCGGAGACCCTCGCCGGCCTGTCCCCTGGCGAAGTGCGCTCGCGGATCTGAGCGGCAATGACCCGAAAGGGCCGACCGCGCGAGTTCATGACCGGCGAGACCATCGACGGCGGGCAGCGGCTGATTTGGCCAACAAGCGCTCCTGCCCCTCAGCTCCGGTGCCGCAGCGCCTCGACGATCACCGCCAATGCCGGCGAGAGCTGCCGCCGACTCGGATAGTAGAGATGATAGCCGGCGAAGGGCGGGCTCCAGTCGCCGAGCACCAGCGTCAGCCGTCCCTCGGCGATGTGGCGGCTGACAAGGCTTTCCGGCACATAGGCGATGCCTGAGCCGCTGATCGCGGCGTCGACCATCGGGATGGTCGAGTTGAAGGTGAGTTGGCCCTCCACCCGGACCCTGAGGTCGCGGCCGTCCTTGGCGAATTCCCACGTATAGAGGCCCCCGAACGTCGTCAGCCGCAGGTTGATGCAGTCGTGCGCGACCAGATCCTGCGGCGTCCTGGGCACCGGGCGGCGAGCGAAATAGTCTGGCGAGGCGACGGCCACCAGCCGCCAGTCCGGGCCGATCCGCACCGCGATCATGTCCTTGTCGATGCTCTCGCCGAGCCGCACGCCGGCATCGAAGCGCTCCTCGACGATGTTGCGCATGCCGTTGTCGCTGTAGAGCTCGACATTGAGGTCGGGATAGTCGCGCAGCATCGGCTCGAGCTTTGGCCAGACGGTCGACTGCAGCGCATGGTCGGAGAGCGTGATGCGGACCGTTCCCGACGGCTTGTCGCGAAAGGCCACCAGGCTTGCGAGGTCAGCTTCGATCTCTTCGAAACGCGGCACGAGCGACTGGTAGAGCCGCTCGCCCGCATCGGTCGGCGCGACGCTTCGCGTCGTGCGCGTCAGCAGCCGAACACCCAGGCGCGCTTCCAGCTCCTTGATCGTGTGGCTGAGCGTCGACTGCGAGGTTCCGAGCTTTGCCGCCGCCCTGGTGAAGCTGCGCTCGCGCGCGACCGCCACGAACCAGAGCAGATCCTTCATGCCGTCGCGCTGCATCGCTGCCTTGTACCAGATTTATATCAGATCTCGATAAGTCCATGCGGATTATATCGCCTATTCGAACGAGGTCGACCGCAATATGTTCCCCGCAAGTCGGCGCAGGAGGCTCTCCGGCGCCGGTCGGGCTCGGCCGACTGGGTCGAAGATCCCGCAACCGCCCTGCGGCCCACATTGAACGCATCAGACGAGAGATCCCCATGGACATTATTCGCGCCGGCACGAGACCCTCCGGCAACGGACCCTCGGACTGGTTCACCGGCACGGTCCGCATCGATCCGCTCTTCAACCCCTTCGACGCCGAGCGGGTGCAGGGCGCGCAGGTGACCTTCGAGCCAGGCGCCCGCACCGCATGGCACACGCATCCTCTGGGACAGACGCTGGTCGTCGTCTCCGGCCGCGGCCGCGTGCAGCGCGAGGGTGGCCCGGTCGAGGAGATCCGGCCAGGCGATGTCGTCTGGTTCGCGCCCGGCGAAAGACATTGGCACGGCGCTTCGCCCAACACCGCGATGGTCCACATCGCGGTCCAGGAGCCCAGGGACGGCAAGGCCGTGGACTGGCTGGAACATGTCAGCGACGCCGATTACGGCGCCTGATCCCGATCGAACGAAAGGAAGAAAAATGCTCGCAACCGTTCTCCACAAGCCCGGCGACATCCGCTGCGAGGAAGTCGCCGATCCGAAAATCCTTCACCCGACGGACGCCATTATCAAGCTGTCGGCGAGTTGCATCTGCGGTTCGGATCTGTGGCCCTATCGCGGGCTGCAACCGGCGGACGGCCCGATGCACATGGGCCACGAATATTGCGGCATCGTCGTCGAGGTCGGCGCAGAGGTGCGTAACGTTCGCCCCGGCCAGTTCGTCGTCGGCTCGTTCTGCCTCTCAGACAACACCTGCCCGCATTGCCGCTTCGGCTTCCAGTCTTCCTGCGTGCAGCGCGAGTTCATGTCGGGCGCGCAAGCGCCTTACGCCCGCGTGGCGCTGGCCGACGGCACGCTGGTGGCTACCGCGGAGGTTCCACCGGCCGAACTGGTGCCTGACCTCTTGGCCGTCTCGGACGTGCTCGGCACCGGCTGGTATGCGGCCGACGCGGCCGAGGTGCGGCAAGGATCGACCGTGGTCGTGGTCGGTGACGGCGCCGTCGGCCTGATGGGCGTTCTTGCCGCGAGGGAGATGGGCGCGGAGCGCATCATCGCCATGAGCCGCCACGCAAGCCGCCAGAGACTCGCCCGCGAGTTCGGCGCAACCGACATCGTGGCCGAGCGCGGCGAGGACGGCGTGGCGCGCATCAAGGACCTTACCAGGGGCGTCGGCGCCGACTCGGTGCTGGAATGCGTCGGCACGGCCGAATCCTTCGACCAGGCGTTGGCCGTCTCGCGACCCGGCGGCACCATCGGCTATGTCGGCGTGCCGCATGACGTTTCCCTGGACGGACAGCGCCTGTTCTTCGGCCAGAAGCGCATGCTCGGCGGCCCGGCGCCGGTCCGCCGCTTCCTGCCCGACCTGATGGACCGCGTGCTCAAGGGCAGGATCAAGCCCGGCAAGGTCTTCGACCTGCTGCTGCCGCTGGCGGAAGTCGCCGAAGGCTACCGCGCCATGGACGAGCGCCGCGCGATCAAGGTGATGCTTTCCGTTTAGCCGGCTTCAGTTGCCGGGAAGCACGGTCCACAGCTTGGCGGCAAAACCGCGCTTGTCGAGCTGCCACGGATTGCCGGTGACCTCCGCCTTGCCGTTCCGGCATTTGTACGAATAGACGGCGTCGTGGCCGGTCGCGAAGGCCGGCACGACGTCGTCATTCGGGTTGGCCTTGCAGAATTCATCCGCGCCGGGATTGTCGCGCGAGGCGTTCATCCTGGCGCAAGGCAGGTTGGCGCCGACGAAGCAGACCAGCACTTTGCCGTTCATGCAGCGATAGCTGGCCTGTGCCTGCAATTCGGACTCCTGCGGCGCGGCTTTGGCGTCCGGAAACAGCTTTTTGAACGCTTTGGCCGTGCCGTCGTAAAGGTCGTGCGAATAGGGGCGGATCGTGTCGTCGTTCTTCACCTGGCGGCACAATTCTCGGAGGTTCGTGGTCGTGGCTGCCGCCGCGCCACTTGGGGCGGCGACCCACCAGGCGAAGGTCGACAGCAGCACAGAAGCGAAGCCGATCGCCGAAAAGCGCAATGCCCGCATTTTGACGTCCTCAGCAAACTGCGCGGCGACTGCCGCGCGAACGAAATCTTAATGTAAATCAAGCGTAATCCCGACAATTAAAATTATGCGTATGTGTTGGGGTTGCGCATGCCGGAATATTCTTCCTTCATCCGGTCGATCCGGGTCCGTTATCTCTCGGGATTGCTGATTTTCGCGCTGGCCTCCACCGCGGTCATGTTCGCGCTCAACCGGGTCAATTCTTTCCGTCACAACGTGGACGCGCTGAGCAGCAATCTGGTCATTTTCGGCCGCGATCTGCGCAACGCCACCAATTTCGCCGAGACCACCGGCACCGCCTGGCGCGCCGAGACGCGCGATGGGCTGGTGGCGTCGGCGCGCGGCCATTCCGAGCGGCTCTCCGGCGAGATCGAGGCCTTGACCGCCCAGCTAGCCGCCATCAGACCGCGCCTGTCGAAGAGCACCCTCAACGACCTCGATTCCACGTCCGTCAACGGCGACCTGTTCTGGTCGGCACGCGACATGGTGCGCAACTTCAATCTGATGTCGGTGGCGCAGAAGGTCGATGAATGGAGCTACCGCGAGATCCGCAACCAGAACGACCTGTTTGCCCAGCCGATGCTGGTTCGCGTCCGCACCGCTATGGACAATGAGCGCCATCTGGCCGACGCCGCCAGCGACAGGCTGCTTCTGTGGGCGAGCGGGCTGTTGTTCGCCGTGCTCGCCATCGTCGCCTTCTGGGTCTTCAGGCCGATGGAAAAGGCGATCCGCCGCGCCTTCGCCGAGACCGCCGCCTCGCTGTTCAAGGCCGAGGCGGCCGACCGCGCCAAGTCGGAATTCCTGGCCAATATGAGCCACGAGATCCGCACGCCGATGAACGGCGTGCTCGGCATGGCCGAGCTTCTGGCCAAGACCGAACTGACGACGCGCCAGAAGACCTTCACCGACGTCATCGTCAAGTCCGGCAACGCGCTGCTCACCATCATCAACGACATCCTCGACTTCTCCAAGATCAATGCCGGGCAGATGATGCTCGACCCGGCGCCCTTCCGCCTGGCGGAAGCGGTCGAGGATGTGGCCACGCTGGTGTCGGCGCGGGTCGCCGAGAAGAACATCGAGCTCATCGTCCGTGTCGATCCGCGCCTGCCGTCCTTCGTCGTCGGCGATGCCGGGCGCTTCCGCCAGATCGTCACCAACCTGGTCGGCAACGCGGTGAAGTTCACCGAGAAGGGCCACGTGCTGGTCGATGTCGGCGGCGAGGTGACGGACGGCGTCGTCCAGCTCAAGGTGCGCGTCGAGGACACTGGCATCGGCATTCCGGCCGAGAAGCTGCAGAACGTGTTCGAGAAGTTCGCGCAGGTCGACGGCTCCTCGACGCGCCGTCATGAGGGCACCGGCCTCGGCCTGGCGATCGCCGCCCGCCTTGTCGACCTGATGGGCGGCAAGATCGGCGTCGAGAGCGAGATCGGCCGCGGCTCGGTGTTCTGGTTCGCCGTGCCGCTGCCGGCGCACAGCCAGGACTCGCGCGACGAGATCGTGCCGGTCGACGTCACCGGCGCCCGCGTGCTGGTCATCGACGACAACCCGGTCAACCGCGAGATTCTGCTGGAGCAGTTGCGAAGCTGGAGCTTCGACTGCGCCGCCGCCGAAAGCGGCGCCGTCGGCCTTGCCTTCCTCGATCGCGCCAGCCAGCTCGGCGCCGCCGTAGACTGCATCATCCTCGACTATCAGATGCCGGGCATGAACGGCGCCGACGTCGCCAAGGCGATTGCCGCCGACAGCCGCATGTCCGCAATCCCGGTGGTCATCCTGACCTCGGTCGACCAGGTCGATTTCGGCAAGATGGTCATCGATTTCGGAATCGCCGCGCATCTGACCAAGCCGGCGCGCTCGGCCGTCCTGCTCGGCACCGTCATCTCGGTCATCCAGAAGGCGCGCTCGCAGGTCGGCAAGGCACGCTTCGTCCGCGAGGCGGTCGCCCCGCAGGCAGCGCCCGCACCCGCCTTCACCGTCATCCGCGGTCCGGCCATGCCGGCGCCCGCCGCACCGGAACCGGCTACCGCCGCGAACGGCCCGATCGACATCCTGATCGCCGAGGACAATGACGTGAACCAGCTGGTCTTCGGCCAGATCCTCAACGGTCTCGGCCTAAGCTACCGCATCGCCGGCAATGGCCGCACGGCCGTCGAGATGTACAAGGCGCTGCGGCCGAGGCTGATCCTGATGGATGTCTCCATGCCCGAGATGAACGGCTACGAGGCGACCGGCGCCATCCGCCAGATCGAACGGCAGAGCGGCAACCACACGCCGATCATCGGCGTCACCGCGCACGCGCTGAAGGGCGACCGCGAAAAGTGCATCGAGGCCGGCATGGACGACTATCTGCCGAAGCCGATCTCGCCCGACCGCCTCGGCAGCAAGATCGGCACCTGGCTCAGCGAGACGGTGGCGGTGAAGACGGCGTGAGGCTAGGACCTGATTGCGACCAACAACCTACCGCCGAGTTCCTTCGCGCCCCCCTCTGGCCTGCCGGCCATCTCCCCCACGGGTGGAGAGATTAGCTGTCATCACGGCTTTCGCCAATCTTCAGCGTTGAGGGACGAACGCAATCAACGAAGCGGCTAATCTCCCCCCTCGTGGGGGAGATGTCCGGCAGGACAGAGGGGGGCGCTGTCCCGCCGACCTCTCCAAATCCTTGCCCTACCTTACCGATTGCGCACCACCAGGCAGGCGCCGCCGACGCCGTGCAGTTTCTGGCAGATGCCATTCGCCTCGCCCCGGCTGTCGGCGCCGATCCGCACCGCGTAGATGCCGCGCCGGCCGATCGGCGTACGCACCCGGCTTACCACCGGATCATGATTGGAAAGCAGCGCCGGGAAACGGCTCCTGACCCTCAGCCATTGGCCGACCGCGGCGCTGCGGCGGAAATTGCTGGCCACCTGCACGCCCCAGGGCTTGACGTTGATCGAGGCCATGGCAACGGTCTGCGACATGATCACCGGCAGCTTGCGGCAGGCGGCGGCAAAGCTTGCCTTGGCATCGAGCGGCTCGATCTTGCCGGCATAGGAACTATCCGAGAATTTGTCGACCGCCTCGCCCATGACATCGAAGACATAGCTCTCGGTCTCCATCGGCAGGAAGCCGCCGGAGCCGAGCCAGCGCGACACCCGGTTCTCGCCGGCATTGTAGGCGGCGGCGGCAAGGCCAAGATTGCCGTAGCTGACCTTCATCTCGGCAAGGTATTTCGCCGAGGCGGGGATCGCCTGCTCGATGTCGAAGGGGTTGGCCAGTCCCCGCATCTTGGCCGTGCCCGGCATGAACTGGGCAATGCCCTCGGCGCCGACGGGGCTCACCGCATTGGGATCGAAGCGGCTTTCCTTCCAGATCAGCCGGGCGAAGAAGTCCTTGGGCAGGCCGTTGCCGACGGCATGCGCCTCGATCAGATTGCAGACCTTGCCGATGAGTCGCTGCTTGGCCGACGGCGGCGGATCGGCTTGAGCGATGGTCACCCAGCCTGCCCCGCACAACAGGATCAGCGTCGCCCTGAGGAAACGCCGCATCGGATCTACTCTGCCGCTGCCTTGCCGCGTCCGTAGCGCTGCTCGATATAGTCGGCGACCATCTTCTCGAAATCCTGGGCGATCGACGGGCCGCGCAAGGTCGCCGCCTTCTTGCCGTCGACGAATACCGGCGCCGTCGGCGTCTCGCCGGTGCCGGGCAGCGAAATGCCGATATCGGCATGCTTGGATTCGCCCGGACCGTTGACGATGCAGCCCATCACCGCGACCTTGAGGTTTTCCACGCCGGGATACTTTTCGCGCCACACCGGCATGTTCTTGCGCAGGTCGGCCTGGATGTTCTGCGCCAGTTCCTGGAATACGGTGGACGTCGTGCGGCCGCAGCCGGGGCAGGCCGCGACGATCGGCACGAACTGGCGAAAGCCCATCGTCTGCAGCAGTTCCTGCGACACCTGCACCTCGCGGGTGCGGTCGCCGTTCGGCTCCGGCGTCAGCGAGATGCGGATGGTGTCGCCGATGCCTTGCTGCAGAAGGATGCCCATGGCGGCGGACGAGGCAACGATGCCCTTGGTGCCCATGCCGGCCTCGGTCAGGCCGAGATGCAGCGCATGGTTGGAGCGGGTGGCAAGCTCGGCGTAGACGGCGATCAGGTCCTGCACGCCGCTGACCTTGGCCGACAGGATGATCTTGTCGCGGCCAAGGCCGATCTCCTCGGCCATTTCGGCCGACAGGATCGCCGACTGCACGATCGCCTCGCGCGTCACCTCCTGCGCGGTCAGCGGAAAGCCCCGGGCCTGGTTCTCGTCCATCAGTCGCGTCAGCAGCTGCTGGTCGAGCGAGCCCCAGTTGACGCCGATGCGCACCGGCTTGTCGTATTTGATCGCCATCTCGACGATCGCAGCGAACTGCCGGTCCTTCTTGTCCTTGAAGCCGACATTGCCGGGGTTGATGCGGTATTTGGCCAGCGCCTCGGCACAGGCCGGATGATCGGCGAGCAGCTTGTGGCCGATATAGTGGAAATCGCCGACCAGCGGCACATTGATGCCGAGCCGCGCCAGCCGGTCGCGGATGGCCGGCACGGCGGCGGCGCTTTCATCGCGATCGACGGTGATGCGCACGATCTCGGAGCCGGCGCGGTGCAGCGCCGCGACCTGGGCGACGGTCTGGTCGATGTCGGCGGTGTCGGTGTTGGTCATCGACTGCACGACGACCGGCGCGCCGCCACCGACGACCACGCCGCCGACGGAAACGCCGACCGATGTCCGGCGCGGGAAGGGAGAGGAAAAATATCCGGTCATGCCGGCTGCCTTTTGCTCAGAGCAGTATGCTCAAGGGTCCGGGCATGAGGTGGAGGAGCAAAGATGGCTTGTCAATGGCAACGGCCGAGCGGAAGCCGCAAATTGGCGGGGCGGCGATGCGACCGTTGCGCACCGCGGCGGCCGGCTGCCGGCCACCCGCATGCCAGAGATGAATGGCGAGAACGGTCCGACATATGGCGCCCGAGGCACGCGATCCGCATGCCTTAAGCCGTGGGAACCTTTATCGGGATAAAGAAGGAAACATCTCCGGCGACAGGCTGCCACCGGAGAGATGATCGCACCAAAGGCGGCGCGGCTTTGTTAAAGGAGCGTCAGTGCGTCGTCGGTTTCGCCTTCAGCTTTTCAATCTCGTCCTTGATTGCCAGCTTGCGCCGCTTGAGATTCACGATTTCGAGGTCGTCGACCGACGGATGGTTCATCGCATCGGTGATCTCGCGCTCGATGTCACCGTGTTTCCGCTGCAACTCATCAAGATGGGATGCAAGAGACATGATTGGTTCTCCCTTTCATGATTTTCCTCGATTGCAGCCGCCAAAATGCGCCCACCGCCAGTCCGCATCTGTGACAGCACGATGACACTCTGCCACCAACCGATCTCGATGTCGAATGCCGCGTGGTAGCATTCCACGACAATGTGAAATGTGATATGAGCGGCCCGCCGGTTGCAAAATCCCACCGGCCCCGCCCAATCAGGCCCATCTCTTGGGCGCCGCAGACGTGCAGACGGTAGAGAATGTCCGAACAGGAACAGGCCGAGATCCGGCTCGAATTTTCCCGCCTGAAGCAGGAACACGCCGATTTCGACGCCGCCATCAATGCGATGATCGCCACCGGCTGCGACCCCCTGCAGATTCAGCGCATGAAGAAGAAGAAACTCTTCCTCAAGGACCGGCTGATGGCGCTGGAAGACCGCATCATCCCCGACATCATCGCCTGACGCGCGGCCGGGCGTCCCGGCCCGATCGGCTCACGCCGCGATCGACAGCCGTGCCGCGCGCTCGCGCAGCAGAGCGATGAGTTCGGCTGTCCGCTCCTCGGATGTGTCTATCGGAACGACAAGGCACATCGTTGCCTCGACCTTGCCCGGCGCCGAAAATACCGGCGCTGCCAGGCACTTGGTGTAGGCGTCGACGAGCCCGGAGGTCACGCAATAGCCGGTGGCCCGCGCCTTGCCGATGTCGTCGATGAAATCGTCGAGCTTGAGCTTGCGGCCATCCGGCAGGATGAGGTCGGCCTCGGATACCATGGCTTCGATCCGGTCCCGGTCGAAGCCCGCAAGCAGCAGCCTGCCGGAAGCGGTCCAGGGGAGCGGTATCTGCAGGCCGGTGGCCGAGCTGATGCGGAACGGCCTCGTGCCGGGACTGGAATGGATGATCGTGTAGCGGCCGCTCTGCAGCATGCACAATTCGGATGTCTCGCCCGTCTCGTGCGAAAGCGTGTCGACCTCCTGCCGCCCGCGCCGCAGCATGTCGTTGCCGCGCATATAGGCCATTCCATAGAGGTAGAGCTTCTTGCCGAAATAGACCCGGTTGCCGTCGCCGGTCAGCTCCAGCAGCCCGGCGTCGACCAGCTCGCGCACCAGCGTGTAGGTCGTCGATCGCGGCGCGTTCACCCCCTTGGCCAGCTCGCCTATGCCGATCGCGCGCTGGGTGGCGTGCAGGAAGTCCAGAATGTGCAGCACCCGGTTGAGGCCCTTCTCGCGTGAGTTCGCGGGCTTCTCCTCGTCCGTTCCGGTCTGCCACTCCGCGAGTGTTTCGCCATCTTGCATTGTCGATTCCTGATGTTAGTATTGTCTTGTACAGGATACACGCGTCTCTTGTAAGAGACAATCGCCTTGTCGATCACCGACGCGTGTATCGCTCGTCCACTGGGGAACACAACACGAAAGGAGGTCGCCGTGAACGACACATCCAAAAGACGTGATTTTCTGAAACTGGGAATGGCGGGGCTGGCAAAGGCCGGCGGGG
>NZ_RZOF01000520.1:0-2791 GCF_003998955.1 Mesorhizobium sp. M4B.F.Ca.ET.017.02.2.1
ATCGATCTTAGCATACAGACTGTTGCCGTGTTGGCCTTCGCCGCGTTTGCCGCCGGCTTCGTTGATTCCATCGCCGGCGGCGGCGGCCTGATCACCATTCCGGCGCTGCTGCTGGCGGGCTTCTCGCCGACTGCCGCGCTCGGCACCAACAAGCTGCAAGGCATGTTCGGCTCCGGGTCGGCCACCATCCACTATGCGGCGAACGGCCATGTCGAGCTGCGCCGGCAGTTGCCGTCCGCCTTGCTGGCGTTAATCGGCAGCGCCGTCGGCGCCTTGCTGGCTACAATCGTGCCCGGTGATTTCCTGCGCGCCTTGCTGCCACTGCTTTTGATCGCCATCGCGCTCTATTTCGCGCTCAAGCCCAACATGAACGATGTCGACCGCGCCGAGCGCCTGTCGCCCTTCCTGTTCGGACTGATCGTTCCACCTCTTGTCGGCTTCTATGACGGCCTTTTCGGACCTGGTGCAGGCTCCTTCTACATGTTGGCCTTCGTCAGCCTTGCCGGCTACGGCGTACTCAAGGCGACCGCCCAGTTCCTCGGCGCGCGCCTCGGCGCCAGCCTCGCCATCCGCATCGGCGCCCGGCTGATCAAGCCGCTGCTGGTTGTCGTCTGCGTGGCGCTGGCGGTGAAGCTTCTCGCCGACCCGGCGAACCCGCTGCGCCAGCTGATTGGTGTGTGACGGCCCCGCTGATACAATGCCGGCGTACGAATCATGTTGGAGGAGCCACACATGAATCTCAGTGCACCTACTCAGCTTATTTTCATTATCTCCCTTGTCATCGCCATCATCGGCGTTCTCGCCGCTCTTGGCGTTCTTGCGTTCATTCCTCTTGCCGCAGTGTGGATTGTTCTCATCGGCTACATCGTGCTTGCCGCCGGCTGCATGATGCGCGGCGCTTAAGTCAGGCACATTCAGATCTCAGGTAACCGGAGCGCCCGGCCACAAGC
The DNA here is from genome assembly GCF_003998955.1 of Mesorhizobium sp. M4B.F.Ca.ET.017.02.2.1. Lineage (NCBI taxonomy): Bacteria > Pseudomonadati > Pseudomonadota > Alphaproteobacteria > Hyphomicrobiales > Phyllobacteriaceae > Mesorhizobium > Mesorhizobium sp. M4B.F.Ca.ET.017.02.2.1. The sequence continues at coordinate 951 of NZ_RZOF01000520.1, forward strand.
CGGGCGCTTTTGATTTCGGAATGTGGTCTGCTAGATTTGGCGGGCGAGGATTGCCGATGTCGATCGAGACAGAGCGCCGTCATGAACAGGACCATTCTTTAGCCGCAAGGTTCGAGATGGTGCGGCGAGCGGCTGACGCTTCGCTTGCCGGCTCAGTCACCGACCTTTGCGGCTATCGCGAGATGCTGCCCGTCTGCTCCCGCAATGTCGAATATGCTTCGCTGACCGTGCCGCTGGTGATCAGCTTCGCCGAGCCCTTCGCCATCGGGCTTGGGCGCGATCCCGGCGACAACGATCGCTTCGCCAGCTTTGCCGCCGGCCTCTTTGCCGGGCCGGTGGTGATCCAATCCTTCGGCGGCGCCTGCTGCGTCCAGATCAACTTCACCCCGCTCGGCGCCCGCCGCTTCTTCGGCCTGCCGATGAGCGAGCTGACCGACCGCGTGGTCGGGCTCGACGATGTGCTTGGCCTCGAAGGCATCGCGCTGCGCGAAAGGCTCGGCGAGGCACGGGATTGGAGCTCGCGTTTCGCGATTGCCGAGAGCTTCGTCGCAGCAAGGCTGGCGGAGGCGAAGCGGATGTCAGCCGAGATCGCCTGGGCCTACCGGCAAGTCATTGGCTCTGGCGGACGCACGCGGGTCTCCGTGCTTGCCGATGAGCTCGGCTGGAGCCGCAAGCATCTCGCGGCGAAATTTTCCGACGCGATCGGCATCGGGCCGAAAACGCTGTCGCGCATCGTGCGCTTCAACCGGGCGCTCTCGCTGTCCAAGCATCAGCTCGACGACTGGGCGGGGATCGCCGCCGATTGCGGCTATGCTGACCAGGCGCATCTGGTGCGCGAATTCCGCGATCTCGCCGGCGAGACGCCAACCGCGCTCGCATAGTATCTTTCTCCACCGAGGTAACATTTCTTCAAGACGCCGCGGCGGCCTTCGCCGAGACTGGATACCATCAACCGACACCAGGGAGATTGCCATGTCGACCGCGAACGAAGCACCTCGTCTCTACCCCGCTCTGCGCTACAGGAATGCCGCCGGAATGATCGACTGGCTGTGCGACGCCTTCGGCTTCACCGTGCGCGCCCGCTATGGCGGGGGCGACGTCGTGCATCACGCCGAGCTCGTCTTCGGCGCCTCGATGATCATGCTCGGCACCGCGCGTGACGACGACTACGGCAAGATGGTCGGCGAGCCGGGCGCCGGCGGCGGCAAGTCGATCTATGTCGCGGTGGAAGACGCCGATGCCGCCTACGCCAGGGCAAGAAAGGCCGGCGCCACGATCCTGCAGGAACTGACCGATCGCGACTATGGCAGCCGCGAGTTCATCTGCCGCGACCCCGAAGGCAATGCCTGGTCGTTTGGCACCTATTGGCCGAAGGCAGGAGACGCCGCCAGCTAACGGGCCAGGCCAAAAATCGCGTCGCAGTCGAGGTGGGTTTCCAGTTCGGCCGCGACCTCGTCCAGCGCCCGCTCGACATCGGCGCGATAATCGATGCCGCCGCCTTTGACGCCGAGGCTTTCCAGGAATCTTGCCCGGAAGGCGTCTGCGGAAAACAGCCCGTGCAGATAGGTGCCGACCACCTTGCCGTCGGCGGAGATCGCGCCGTCATCGATGCCGTTGATGATGGCGGACGGCCGCGCCAAATCCGGACCAACGGTGCGGCCGAGATGTATCTCGTAGCCTTCGAGCGGCAGATCGAACTGCACCGAGCGGGCGCTGACATTGCGGACCGTCTTCTCCGGCTCCATCAGCGTTTCGATGTCGAGCAGGCCGAGCCCCTCCGCCTCGGTCGCGCCGCCCTCGATGCCGGCGGGATCGCTGACCTTGCGGCCGAGCATCTGGAA
>NZ_RZOF01000521.1:0-2781 GCF_003998955.1 Mesorhizobium sp. M4B.F.Ca.ET.017.02.2.1
GGTCAATCTCGGCTGGCCGTCGGTCTTCGCGCTCATCGCCTGCATCCTGGCCGGCGGCCTTGCCGGCTACATCAACGGGCAGCTCGTCACCCGCGCCTTCGTGCCGGCCTTCATCGTCACGCTCGGCATGCTCGGCCTGGCGCGCGGCCTGGCGCTGGTCATCTCGCAAGGCAGGGCGATCTACGGGCTGCCGTCGGCGATCGTCTATATCGGGCAAGGGAGGCCGTTCGGCATCCCGATGCCGGTGATCATCCTGGTGCTGACGGCGATCGTCGCGCATTGCGTGCTCGCCTACACACGCTTCGGCCGCCACACGCTGGCGCTGGGCGACAGCGAGGGCGCGGCGCGCGCCGCCGGCATCCGCGTCGAGCACCATCGCCGCATCATCTATACGCTGTCCGGCGCGCTCGCCGGGCTCGCCGGCCTGCTGTTCACCGCCCGCGTCAATGCCGGCGACCCGACCGCCGGTATCAACTACGAGCTCACCGCCATCACCGCGGCGATCATCGGCGGCACCAACCTGTTCGGCGGCCGCGCCTCGATCCTCGGCACGATGATCGGTGCGCTGATCATGGGCGTCTTACAGAACGGGCTGACGCTGCTTGCCGTGCAGTCCTATTACCAGCAGATGGCGATCGGCGCGGTGCTGATCCTTGCCGTCTTCATCGACCAGTACCAGGTCCGGAAGGAGTCGCGCGTATGACGCTTCTTTCGCTTCAAGGCATCCGCAAAAGCTTCGGCGCGGTCGACGTCCTGCACGGCGTCGACCTCAAGGTCGCTGCCGGCGAGGTGGTCGGGCTGGTCGGCGACAATGGCGCCGGCAAGTCGACGCTGATGAAGACCATCACCGGCATCTACCGTGCCGATTCCGGCTCGATCGAATTCGACGGCAAGGACATCCTTGCGCTCGACCCGGGCCAGCGGCGCGAGCTCGGCATCGAGATGATCTATCAGGACCTGTCGCTGGCCAAGCAGCAGGACGTGGCATCGAACATCTTCCTCGGCCGCGAGCCGACGAAACGGGTGTTCGGCCTGTTTCCCGGTTTCGTCGACAAGGCGGCTATGGACCGCGAGGCGACGCGGATGATCGAGCGGCTCGGCGCACGACTGCCGTCGATCAACCGCTCGGTCGGCTCGTTCTCGGGCGGCCAGCAGCAGACGGTGGCGATCGCCCGGGCGCTGACCTTCAACCCGAAGCTCGTGATCATGGACGAGCCGACGGCGGCGCTTGCGGTGCGCGAGGTGCAGAGTGTGCTCGACCTGATCCGCCGGCTGCGGTCGGAAGGCATCGCCGTCATCCTGATCTCGCACCGGCTGAACGACGTGCTATCGGTCACCGACCGCATCGTCGTGCTGCGTCACGGCCGCGCCGATGCCGATCTCGTCACCAGCAAGACCAACATGAACGAAGTCGTCAGCCGCATCGTCGGCGGTGGCGATGTCAGCGCCGCGGCGGCGCACGAACAACGAGGCTAGAGCTCATGAACACCTTTGGACTGCACACTTTCGCCATCGCTCCGGTCTGGGACCTTGCCCGCATCGAGCCGCAGATGGACCGGTTGAAGGAACACGGCATCGGGCTGATGGAAATTCCGCTGCTGCGCCCGGAGGAGATCGACACCAAGCGCACGCGGGGCTTCGCCACCCACTATGGCGTTGAGCTGATCCCGTCGCTCGGCCTGCCGCGTTCCCTCGACGTGGTCGAGCGGCCGGACGAGGCGCTCGACTTCCTGCAGCCGGCCTTCAAGGTCTGCAACGAGGTCGGCAGCGAGGCGCTCGGCGGCGTCACCTACGGCACGATCGGCAAGACGACGGGCCGGGCGCCGACGCGCAAGGAGATCGACGGCATGTGCCGCTTCCTCGAACGGGCGGCGAAGTCGGCGAAGGCGCGCGGGCTGAAGCTCGGCATCGAGCCCTGCAACCGCTACGAGACGCATCTGATTAACCGCGGCATCGATGCGGCCCGGATCATCGAGCGCATCGGCGCCGACAACATCTTCATCCATCTCGACACCTATCACATGCATATCGAGGAGGAGAGCTTTGCCGCCGGCTTCGAGGCGGCCGCGCCCTTCCTCGGCTATGTGCACGTGTCGGAAGCCAACCGCGGCGTGCCGGGGCGCGGCATGATCAACTGGGCGGCCTGCATGAAGGCGATCGCCGACATCGGCTACGAGGGGCCGATAACGCTCGAAAGCATGAACCATGTCGACGTCGACATCGCCGGCGGACTGGCGGTGTGGCGCCCGGTGGCTGAAGACCCGCGCGACGTCATCGAGGTCGGCCTGCCGTTCCTGCGCGACGAGGCGAGGAAGGCAGGGCTGAGCCTCGGCAGATAGAAGGTCGCCAGGCTCTCCGTCAGAACGGGTAGTGCTGGCCGGGATCCTCGATCGTCACCCAGCGCAGGTCGGTGAATTCGGCGATCGAGGCCTTGCCGCCGAAGCGGCCGTAGCCGGAACCTTTGACACCGCCGAACGGCATCTGCGCCTCGTCGCCGACGGTCGGGCCGTTGATGTGGCAGATGCCGGCCTGGATGCGGGCAGCGACCGCCATGGCGCGCTTGATGTCGCGGCTGAAGACGGCCGACGACAGGCCGTATTCGGTGTCGTTGGCGACGCGCACCGCCTCGTCCTCGCCCTTGACGCGAATGACTGGCTTGACCGGCCCGAAGGATTCTTCCGCATAGACGCGCATCGAAGGCGTCACGTGATCAAGCAGCGTTGCGTCCACCACTGTGCCGGTACGCTTGCCGCCTGCGACGAGCTTCGCACCCTTGGCGAC
>NZ_RZOF01000522.1:0-2764 GCF_003998955.1 Mesorhizobium sp. M4B.F.Ca.ET.017.02.2.1
ATCGTAAAGAGGGCGCCGACGGCGAAGCCGCCGATCTCCCCCCTTGCGGGGGAGATGGCCGGCAGGCCAGAGGGGGGTGGGAAGGAACGCTGGTCTTCGACGTTGGCTTTTTCCAACCGAAGATCAAGCTTGCGCCGCGAAAGCCCATGGCTGACACGCCGGCGGGACAGCACCCCCCTCTGCCCTGCCGGGCATCTCCCCCGCAAGGGGGGAGATTGGCCGTCACACCGGCTTTCGCCAATCGCCAGCGCCGGAGAGATTGGCGGTTTTAGTGACGCGCTCATGCCCCCACCCGATACGGTTTGAGCACAGCTGCTTCCGGCCTGGTCTTGAGATAGTGGGCCAGCCAGTCGGCCTTCTTGCCGGCGGTGATCGAGGCGAGGCTGAGCCAGGGAGCCCAGTGCCCGGGGCTGAGCGCGTATTTCTCGCGGCGGCGGATGGCGTCCCACTTCGCCGTCCGCGTCAAGAGTTCATGCGTCAGCGGCGGCTTATTCTCGTCGCCGACGAGCTGGTAGAGGAAATAGAACAGGTTGAGCGCGCCGGCGGCGAAGCTTGGCCGCGTCTCGTCCGGCAGCGTGGCGATCCGCTGCTCCAGCGCGACGATGAACCGGGCCGCGCGGGCGACCGTGTCGAACGAGACGTCCTCGCCGATGTCGCGAAGGTCCCGCGTCGCTTCTGCCAGGCCTTCGCGTTCGAGGTTTTCGGCCACGATCCTGAGATGCGTGCGGCGCATCTCCTTGGCATGCCGGCTGGTCACGCTGCCCGGATGGATGCGGTAGACGAGCAGATTCTCCGGCATCATCGCCGCCGGATAGCGGGCGGCCAGCCGTCGGAAGAGGTCGAAATCCTCGGCGTGCCGGTAGCCGGGATCGTAATACAGGCTGTCTTCGCCGATGACCTCGCGGTTGTAGACCACGGTCGGGTGCATGAAGATGGTGAAGAACTGCGACAGGATTGGGATGCGGCCGATCTTGAACACCGGATCGAGCTCGCCGCTCTTGATGCGGCGGTGCTGAAGCATGTCTATGCCAGCGCCGCAGAATCCGAGCTCGGGCCGGTCGGCGAACAGCGCCACCTGGCGCGACAGGCGCCACGGATAGGCGATGTCGTCGGCGTCCATGCGCGCCACCAACTCGCCCTGGGCGAGCTTCAGCCCCTCGTTGAGGGTGGCGACGAGGCCGCGGTTTTCGCGCGAGATCAGGGTGACGCGGCTGTCGGCCTTGCGGTGGCGTTCGAGGATTTCCAGCGAATTGTCGCTCGAGCCGTCGTCGATCGCGATCACTTCGAGGCGCACATAGTCCTGCCGCAGGATGGAGCCGATCGCGGCGGCGAGATAGGGCCCGGCATTGTAGACCGGCAAAAGCACGGAAACGAGCGGCGCGGCGGTCATTGTCTGGCATCCGTTCGCTGCAGCGACGGCACAGGGCCGCCCGCCGGCCGTCCGGACCACGCCGCGCTGCGCCCGCGCGCGACATAGGGAAAATGCCGCTTGAGGCCATTGAGCGGCTTTTCGAAAACCATCCACGACATTGAAGCCACGATGACAGTAGCCGTTCCCACGACCAGGAACCGCCCCGGCCCCTGTTCTGAGACATTGAGGGGGATCCAGGGCTGAAACATGACGGCAAGCGCCAAGACTATGTTGTGGTACAGATAAACACCGTAGCTGATCCGGCCGAGGGCCTGCAGCGGTGAAAGGTCGAGAAGCCGTCCCCGATAACCCCCAACGCCGGACGAACAGCTTGCAACGACCATTAAAAGCGGCGCGAGAGGCAAGACTTCCAGGAGCAACCAGCGGCCCCATTCCTGCACGGGATTTTCCGGCACCGGACCAAACCACTGCAAGACGAAAAACGCGGCCGCGAGCGCCGGCCAGCCAAGCCGCAGCCACTTCGGCAAGTCGGCGGCTCTGGATCGCCAAGCGGCGAGCAGCGCACCCGATGCCAACGCATCCATCGACGCCGGCGGAAGCAGGTCGCGTGCAGGGCCAGGGGTGCCGACGATCGGCCAATAGAAGCGAAACGACAGAGATAACAGAATGACGCCAATGCAGATCGACCCGAGGCGCCGGGGTGGCGCCAGCAAGACAATCAGTGGCCAAGCAAGATAGAACTGTTCCTCTATGCTCAGGCTCCAGAGATGGGAGAGGACCCAAGGGCTCCATTCATTGTGCAGCGCGTACCAGAAATTGGAGAGGTAAAGCGCATGCCAGACCAGCGATCCCCTCGACGATTGGTCCGGGTTAACCAGCCAGACGAGGCCGAGCACCGCGAAATAGGGCGGGAAGATTCGCAGCATGCGGCGGATGTAGAAGGCCCGCAGCGCCGGACCGGCCTCGAACGCGGCGTCATTGCGCGCTTCGAGCAGCAGCCGCGTGATCAGGAAGCCGGAGAGAACGAAGAACAGCCGGACGCCGAGATGGCCGAGGAAGGACGTCCCGCCGGGCGCCAGGAAATGCGCATAGAGCACCATCGTCACGGCGACGGCGCGCAGCGCATCGAGCTGTATGTCGCGCGCGTTCGCCATCAGCGGCTTCCGCCGACGTCATCCGCTAAGGCTGGATAGAAATCGATGCCGGTTAGCAGAAGGCCCAACTGCTCAGCTCCTCCACGGCACATTCGCAACTGCTAACGAATGTAGCACGGAATGCTGCGCCGCAACACAAAATGTTTACCGTGTTGAAATAAAACTGTGATCTCGGACCCGACAAAAGGCACAGATTCGCCCATTTTTCGCCTTTTTTGCCAATTGCGCGCGCCAGTGC
>NZ_RZOF01000523.1:0-2741 GCF_003998955.1 Mesorhizobium sp. M4B.F.Ca.ET.017.02.2.1
GCGGGCGCGATCAGGCACATTCCGAGCGCACAGCAGCTCGGCCGCCTGCTGTGCGCTCGAAATGTGCCTGATCGCGCCCGCGACGCCCACCGAAACCGTGACCGGCCTCGAAAACCAACCCTGGGTCATGTTGGAACCCTCACTGCCTTCAACCATCCAAAACGCGGGAACGGCCGCGAGGTTTCATTGCCCTTCTCAACAGCCCGTGAGGTCGGCATTGCCGATGCATCCGGCCCTTGCTTCACCGTCTCGGAGCGGTGAGGGCGCTGCGACGACACGCAAAAAATCGTTATATTGTTGCTGAAAGAGCGCCGTGCTGGTACTTCTTGGCGGCGCGGGTTCGGAAGTTTGCGAATCTGCGCCGGCTCGCGCCGCTTTCCAAGGCGCGTGGGTCGTCCCGGCCATGATCCCGAATGGTGGCAACCGATTCTTCGAGAAGGATCATGGTCAAACAAGAAGCAGAGCTCCGTTCCGATACCGTCGGGATGGTTCGCTCAGGTAACGCTCTGGATGTCTGATGCCATTGCCCCCGTGGCTTCGGAAGAGCACGAAGTATGGGGAAATCGATGGTCTCGAAGGAACTCACTTCCAACGCCGAAACCGCGGCCGCATTTCTGACCGTGATGGGCAACGGGAAGCGGCTTATGATCATGAACTATCTGGCTGCGGGCGAACTCTCGGTCGGCACTCTCGCCGAGAAGGTCGACCTCAGCCAGTCTGCCCTGTCGCAGCATCTTGCTAAGCTGCGCAGGTTTGGCCTGGTCGAAACCCGCCGCGACCGGCAGATGGTCTATTACTCCTGCAAGTCGGCCGCGGCGCGCGAGCTGCTCGCCTTGCTGGATGGCCTGCTGGCGACCGAGCGACCGCTCGCCGGCCAGCACCGGCAGTATGTCGCCGAAAGGCAGCGCCGGCCGCAGGCGGCCTGAACAGGCACGCCTGGCGCTCCCGCCGCGCCCGGCAGCCTGTCGATCCCGTGACAGGGCACCGGCCTTCCAGGCCGGTGCCGATGTCGTGTCTGCCTTTTGCCCTGTTTCCGTGAAGCGGTGAATCGCTCTACGGCGCTGCGCGCCTGGTCACCACGCTCCTCACCGCAAGCACCAGCACGGTGATGATGATCAGGATCACCGAGAGCGCGGCGATCGCCGGATCGATGTTGTCGCGCAGCCCCATCCACATCAAGCGAGGCAGCGTGATCGCGTTGACCGAGGTGATGAACAGCGTCACGCCGATCTCCTCCCAGGACAGCACGAAGGAGAGCAGCGCAGCGGTGACGATGCCGAACTTGATGTTGGGCATGATGATACGCGTCGCGCGCTCCCACACGCTGGCGCCGAGGCCGCGCGCGGCGAGGTCGATGCGGCGGTCGAGCTGGCTGAGCGAGACCAGAATCAGCACCGTCGCGAAGGGCACCGTCATCACCGAATGCGCCATCGCCACGCCGAGCCAGGTGTCGTAGCCGAAGAACGAGCTCGCCCCCGAGATCGAGGTCAGCAGGAAGTAGAGCGTGATCGCCGACACCACCGGCGGCACCACCATCGGCAACAGCACGAAGCCGACGAGTGCGGCTGTGAAGCGCGGCTGGAACATCCACACCCCAAGGCCGAAGCACAGCGCCAGCACGGTCGAGATGGCGCTGCTGACCACGCCGATCCGGATCGACAGCAGGATGGCGTCGATCCAGCGTGGATCCTCGTAGAGCGATCGGTAGTGGCGCAGCGACAGCTCGCCCGACGGCATTGCCAGCATCCGGCTCGGCGTCAGCGACACCGGGATGACGGCAAGCAGCGGCAGCAGCTGGAACAGCGCCACCAGCACGGCGAGGATCAGCGAGACGGGACCGGGACGATAGGTCGGCATCGCGCTACACCAGCTGCTTCGGTTTGACGTAGCGGAACAGGAGCGCCATCAGCGCGCCGACGAACAGCACCAGCACGACGCTGATCGCCGCGCCCAGCCCCCAGTCCGGGCTCTGGAAGATGCGCAGATAAATCAGCTCGGCGATCATCACGCTGCGGCCGCCGCCGAGGATCGCCGGCGTGACGAAGAAGCCCAGCGAGAAGACGAAGACGATCATCGCCGAGCCGATGATGCCGGAGCGCGTCATCGGCACGAACACTGTCCAGAAGGTGCGCATGCGGCTGGAGCCCAGCCCGCGCGCCGCGAGCAGCACGCGCTCGTCGAGGCTGCGCATGGCCGATGCCAACGGAAACACCGCGAAGGGGATGAGAAAATGCGTCATGCCGACAATGACGCCGAATTCGTTGCGCACCAGGGTGAGCGGCTCGGAAATGAAGCCCACCGACTGCAGCCAGGTGTTGATCAGGCCGCGGTTGGAGAGCAGCGCCACCCAGCCGAAGGCGCGCGTCAGCACCGAGATCCAGAACGGCACCAGGATGCAGAATTCGGCGAGCACGCGCTGCGCCGGACTGCCGCGCACCCACACCGCGGTGATGGCATAGGCGGCGGTGACCGACACCAGCGTGACGATGAGCGCGATGCGCAGCGTGCGGATGAACACCGACTGCACCAGCGGGTCGGTCGCGAGCGCGCCATATAGGCCGAGCCCCGGCGTCGGTAGAGTGAAGCTCCACTTCACCACGCCGAGAAACGGCCAGGCATAGGCAAGGATCAGAAACAGGAGCAGCGGCGCCATCAACAGCGCCGCGCCCGTCCTGTCGGAGAGGGTGCCTCTCATGTCAGCCAGAAAATCTCCGCCCGATCAGGCGGAGATGATCTTGGTG
>NZ_RZOF01000524.1:0-2706 GCF_003998955.1 Mesorhizobium sp. M4B.F.Ca.ET.017.02.2.1
GTTGTACATCGGCGTGTTGATCGAGATCACCGGAGCCGCCTCGGTCACGCCGTAGCCTTCGAGGATGCGCAGGCCGAACTTCTCCATGTAGGTCATGCGCGTCGCCGCCTTGACCGGCTCGGCGCCGGCAAAGCAGTAGCGCACCGAGCGGAAGTCGTAAGGGTGCGCCGTGCGCGCATAGCCCGAGAGGAACGTATCGGTGCCGAAGATGATCGTCGCATTCGACGCGTAGACCAGTTCCGGCACGATGCGATAGTGCAGCGGCGAGGGGTAGAAATAGACCGGCACGCCCGAGATCAGCGGCAGCACCGTTCCCGCCGTCATGCCGAAGGAATGGAAGATCGGCAGCACGTTGAACACCTTGTCGCCCGAGTGGAAATCGATGCGCGAGGCGGCCTGGGCGGCGTTGGCCAGGATGTTGCGGTGGGTGAGCACCACGCCCTTCGGCGTGCCTTCCGAACCGGAGGTGAACAGAATCACCGCGGCGTCGTCGGGCTTGCGGGCGACGCGCGGCGTGGTCTTGCGCAGCAAGCCGAGCAGCTTGTCCTTGAGGCCGATGCCGGCCCGCAGGTCGTCGAGCCAGACGATCTCCACCGAGCGGCCGATTTCCTCGACCACGGCGCCGAGCTTTGCCTGTTCGACAAACGCGCGCGAGGTCAGCACGGTTTTCACCTCGGCTGCCTTGCAGGCGGAGAGGATGTTCGCCGCACCCGCGGTGAAGTTGATCATCGCCGGCACCTTGCCGGCCGACATGACGCCGAGCAGCGTTGCGCAGGCGCCGTTGGCGTTGGGCAGCATGATGCCGATCGTCTGCTGGCTGGCATAGAGGTGCTCGAACTTCTCGCCGAGCACGGCGGCGGCCGTCAGCAGCTTGCCGTAGCTTAGCGAGCCGGTGACCGGGTCCTGCACGGCGAGCTCCTTCATGCCGCGCTCGCCCGCCGTCAGGATGATCTTCTCCAGCACGGTCCTGTCGATGTCCTCGGTGCGGAAGACGAGATCCGACATCACCTGATAGAGGGCGGCGCCCGCCGCGGTGCGACGCTGGCGGCCCTTGAGCTCCTGCGGAACGTCGAGCGTCACCGGCTCCAGGATGGTCACCTTGACCTTCGGGAACAGCCGGCGGCGCACGTGCTGCGACGTCAGCCGCGAGAAGTAGCTCTTCTCCAGCCCGTCGATGCGCACCGGCACGACCATCGATCCGGTCTTGTCGGCGACCATGGCGGCGCCGTCATAGACCTTCATCAGGCCTCCGGTGACGGTGATGCGGCCTTCCGGGAAGATGACCAGCGGGTCGCCGCCCTGCACGATCTTGATCAGCGTGCGGGTCGACATCGGCTTCGCCGGATTGAGCGGCAGGGCGCGGGCGAGCTTCAGGAACGGCTTCATCCACCACGCCTGCGCGATGGTGTGGTCGATGGCGAAGACCGGCTCCTCGTCGGTCAGCGTCAGGGCCAGCGGACCGTCGAGGAAGCTGACATGGTTGAGCGCCAGGATCGGCGCCGGGCCGGCGGCCTTGAGGTTGTCCAGCCCCTCGACCTCCAGATGATGGAAGGCGCGGAACAGGATGGAGACGAAATCGCGGAAAGGATTCGTCGGCAGGTATTTCAGCATCAGCCAGGCGGCGACGGCATTGACCGCGGCAAGGCCGGCCAGCACGCCGGCGATCGAGACGCCGGCGCCCTGGATGACGGCGACGAGGCCGCCGCCAATGGTCATGAAACCGGCGCTGACGACATTCACCGCGGCGACGACACGGGCGCGGCGGTCCTCCGGCGCCCAGGCCTGCACGGCCGCGAAGGTCGGCACGACCAGGAAGGCGCCGGCGATCGCCAGGCCGGCGAGATCGATGGCGACCCGAATGGTGTTCTGGCCGGCGAAGAAGGCGCTGAGCGTTTGCGCCTGGGCGGAGGCCTGAAGGCCCCACACGCTCCAGGCGAGGTCCAGCCCGAACACGGCCATCAGCGCCGTGCCGACCGGTGCCGGCAGCAGCACCATGCGGCCCTGCGACATCCATGCCGCGATGGCCGAGCCGACGGCAACGGCGACCGCGAAGACGGCCAGATAGGCGGTCACCGCGATCTCGGTGCCGCCGAGCGAATTCTTGACCAGAGGGGGCAGGATGGAAAGGACGATGGCCCCGACCAGCCAGAACCACGACGCCATCAGCGCCGCCCGCCAGATGCGCTGGTTGGTGCGCAACTCGCTGACCAGGCGCCAGGTGGAGCGCAGGATGTTCTTGTCGATCGCGAGATCGGGTGCGGCCGAACCGGTGGCCGGGATGTAGCGGCTGACGAGCCAGCAGCCGACGGCAAGCGCCATCATGATTGGGCCGAACACCGCAACGCCGATGCCGTCGGCCGAGACGATGCCGCCGGCGATGGTGCCGCCGAGGATGGCGGCGAAGGTGGCCGACTCGATCCAGGCGTTGGCGCGCGGCAGGTCCTTGCGTTCGAGGTGATCGGGCAGGATGCCGTACTTGATCGGGCCGAACAGCGCCGAGATGACGCCGAACAGGAACAGCGCCGTCAGCAGAACCGGAATGGAGGAGAGCGCGATGCCGATGACCGCGAGCAGTGCGGCGCCGATCTCGACAAACTTCAGCCTGCGCGCCACGAAAGCCTTGTCGAAGCGGTCGGCGATCTCGCCGCCAAGTGCGGACAAGAGCAGGAAAGGAGCCATGAAGATGGCGCCGGCCAAGGTCACCAG
>NZ_RZOF01000525.1:0-2700 GCF_003998955.1 Mesorhizobium sp. M4B.F.Ca.ET.017.02.2.1
GCCGCGCACAAGGCCGAGATGGCGGCCATGGGCGCGCGTCATCACCTCGAGGATGGCGCTGGTTTCGCCATGCTTGCGGGTGCCGAGAATGATTCCCTCGTCGCGCCATTCCATGCGAGGGAGCATTTCACCGATCGGGCGGCGAAATCAAGGTTGGAACGGGCCTGGTGCCGGGACAGCCGCCAATCGCAAATATCGGAATTCTCTCAGAAACCGATCAGGATTTTTGTCCCGCGCTGGCGCCATATGCGGCATGTCGACCGGCGCGGCCGGTCCCTTTGCTGTGGTCGACTCATCGGGCAAGCCGACCTCTCATTTGCCAATCCGCCCGATGAGAGGACCAGACAAATGACTTCCTTCCTGAGCCTGGTGCGGGGGCATCAGCTGACCGCCTTCTTTTCGCTGGCGCTCGGCCTGACCTGGCTGGCGTTCATCCCCTTCTGGCTCTCCGGCGGCGAGAGCATTCCCTGGTTCACCTTCGGCCCGATGGTCGCCGGATTCATCGTCGCGGCGGTTGCCGGCGGCTGGGCTTCGGTCAAGCCCATCCTCGCCTCGATGGTGAAGTGGCGGGTTCACCCGTTCTGGTATCTGGTAGCGTTCGGCCTGCCGTTCGGCGCACAGCTCGCTTCGATCCTGATCAATCCGCTGTTCGGCGCCGCGGCCCCTGCCTGGGGCAACATCCCGGCCTTTTCCGAGATGCTGCCGATCATCGGCCTCTATGCGATCTTCAGCGGCCCGCTCGGCGAGGAGCCCGGCTGGCGCGGCTTCGCCACGCCACGACTGCTCGCCGGCCATTCCGCGCTTGCCGGCAGCCTGATCCTCGGCGTGATCTGGGCCATCTGGCACTTCCCGCTCGGCCTGGTCGGCGACCTCAGCCTCTACGGCACGATCAATGTCGTCCTGGCCGGCATCGTCTTCACATGGCTGTACCAGAACACGGGCAGCGTGCTTCTCGCCTTCCTGATGCATGTCACGCACCAGAACAGCGTGCGCTTCCTCGGCAAGGTGTTCGTCGATGGCGACTATGTGCAGCAGCAGTGGATCGGCGTTGCGATCTGGGCGAGCATCGCGGTCGCGATCGTCGCCTACTACGGCACGGAGACCTTTGCGCGCCGGCCCAAGGCAAAACTGGCCATCGCTTGAACCAAATCCGCCAAAAAGCGCGGCGCTCCTATCCCGGGCACCGCGCTAGTGCGGAAACTCCAGCCCCATATCGCGGTAGCGCTCGGGGTCGTCGCCCCAATTCTCGCGCACCTTGACGAACAGAAAGAGGTGCACCTTCTGCTCCAGTATGCCCGCGATCTCCATGCGCGCCGCCTGGCCGATGGCGCGGATGGTCTCGCCCTTGTGGCCGAGCACGATCTTCTTCTGGCTGTCGCGCTCGACATAAATGACCTGCTCGATACGCACCGAGCCGTCCTTCTTCTCCTCCCATTTCTCGGTCTCGATATGGGAGGAATAGGGCAGCTCCTGATGCAGTCGCAGGTAGAGCTTTTCGCGGGTGATCTCGGCCGCGAGCTGGCGCATCGGCAGGTCGGAGATCTGGTCGTCCGGATAGTACCAGGGGCCGGCCGGCAAGGTTTGCGCAAGATAGTCGAGCAGGTCCTTGCAGCCGGAGCCGGTCAGTGCCGAGACCATGAAAGTGCGCTTGAACGGCACGCGCTCGTTCGCCGTCGCCGCCAGCGCCAGGAGCACCTCGGGCTTGACCCGGTCGACCTTGTTGAGGACCAGAAGCATCGGCTGCCGGACATCCTTCAGCCGGTCGAGGATGGCGTCCGCATCGCCGCGGATGCCGCGCTCGGCATCGATCAAAAGCACGACGATATCAGCATCCTTGGCGCCCCCCCAGGCGGTGGTCACCATCGCCGTGTCCAGCCGCCGCTTCGGCTTGAAGATGCCGGGCGTATCGACGAAGACGATCTGGGCGTTCTCATGCGTGGCGATGCCGCGCACGATGGCGCGGGTGGTCTGCACCTTGTGGGTGACGATCGACACCTTGGCGCCGACCAGTTGGTTGACCAAGGTCGACTTGCCGGCATTGGGCGCGCCGATCACCGCGACGAAGCCGGAGTGCGTCGCGGGGGCCTCGCCCGCCTGTGCCGCTTCTTCGCTCATGCCGCGCTTCCTTCATTCATCCAGACACCCTCGCGCAGCAGCAGCGCCGCTGCCGCCGCCTGCTCGGCCTCGCGCTTGGAGCGACCGCTGCCGATGGCCGGCGCGAACTGGCCGACCTTGACGCTGACGGTGAACAGCGGATCGTGGTCCGGCCCCTCCCTGCCGTCGATGCGGTAGGCGGGCGTCGCACCCGCCGCCTGATGCGCCCATTCCTGCAATTCGGTCTTGGCGTCGCGACGGGCAGCGCCGATGCGCTTGCGTCCGTCGAGGCCGCGCACGTCCGAGCCGGCGCGGATCAGTTCCGGCAGGCCGATCTCCTCGGCGATTTCGGACAGCGCCTCGGCATTGACCAGGGCGTTCAGCCGCAGCGACAGCTCGCCCTCGGCCGCGTTCGGGAATGCCGCGAGCAGCATGTCGGCCACGACAAGGCCAAGCACACGGTCGCCGAGGAATTCGAAGCGCTCATAGTCGACGCCGGCATGGCTCGACCGGGCGCTGACCCATGCCAGCGCCCGCTGCAGCCGCTGGCGGTCGCCAAAGGCATGGCCGGTGCGCTCAATGAGCGCTTCGGCGAGCGCATCGGCG
>NZ_RZOF01000526.1:0-2690 GCF_003998955.1 Mesorhizobium sp. M4B.F.Ca.ET.017.02.2.1
GATAAGGCTTCTGTCATAGCCACCCGCTGCAATTATTTCCCAGGAGCCGTGGTTGGGCAGGATGCGATCGAACCGCCAGCCGGCCATGCGCTCGAGGTCGATCAGATGTTCGGCGAGACGCTCCGGTTCGGAGACATAGGTGATCGAGTCCTCCACCGTGTCGCCCGCCAGCAACAGGCCGGCATCGGGCATCAGCAGGACCGTGCCGTCATGGCTGTGGATTTCGACCTGGCGGAGTTCGACGGGGATCGCTCCGACGGTCAAATGGAGGTTGTTGTCGAATATCCTGTTGGGGAGCACGAGCGGCCTGATCGGCGGATTGCCGCCTTCGATCTCGGCCCGGCCGCGTTCCAGGGCCGAGGCTGTGAGGCGGTTGGCGATGATCTCGCAATCATGGAACACCTCGTTGCCGGCAATATGATCGTCATGCCAGTGGCTGAGCACGACGCGGATCGAGGTCACGCCCATCTCTTCGAGTGTCCGCCGGACAAGGCGGGCGTGGGGCAGGGATATATGCGTGTCATAGACAAGCGCTTGCGATCCATCGACGATCGCATAGGTGCAAATGCCCAGCGTATAAGCGCCGTCGTCGAGCCAGTTCGGCTCCTCCGACCAGATGCGAACGCCATCGACGCGGCCATCGTAGAAGCCGACAACGTTTGGCGCCGGACGAACCAGCCGCATGGTCGAGCCGAGAGAGGGCCTGGTCATCCGGTTACTCCCGATCGCTGCAGCGCTTAAGGGGCGAGCAGTTGCCCGAGGCGATCGATCTCTTCCGTCGCGGTGGCGAAGCTGGCGACGAAACGGTAGATCGCCTCGTTGTCGCCGAGATGGCCGTCAAAACCTTGCGGCACGCCCCATTCGTAGAATTTGGCGCCAGCCGCCTGCAGCCTTTCGGCGATAGCGCGGTCGAGGATGGCGAACACCTCGTTGGCTTGCGGCAGCCATGCCAGCCTGCCCGTCGGCGCGTCCTCAATCGTCTCGGCCAAATGCGCGGCCATGGCATTGGCATGGCCTGCCATCCGCAGCCAGAGGTCATCGGTGAGATAGGCTTCGAACTGGGCCGAGATGAAGCGGGCCTTGGAGAAGGTCTGGCCGGCGCGCTGGCGAAGCAGGCGCAGGTCCTTGCCGACCTCCGGATTGAAGATCACGACAGCGTCGGCCATCCAGCAGCCGTTCTTGGTGGCGCCGAAGGAGATGATGTCGACGCCGCTCTTCCAGGTCATCTCGGCCGGCGTGACACCGGTCGCGGCGATGGCGTTGGCGAAACGGGCACCGTCCATGTGGAGCGGCAGGCCGTGGCGACGGCTGATCTCGGAGATCGCCTTGACGTCGTCGACAGCGTAGACCGTGCCGACTTCGGTCGCCTGGGTGATGGTCACGGCCATCGGCTGGCCGCCGGGCGCGAGGTCCCGCGAATAGCGCTGGATGGCCTTGTCCAGCGCCTGCGGGTTAATGCGACCCAGAGGCCCGGGCACCGGCATCACGCGCGCGCCGCCCGTGTAGAAACCCATCGCGCCGAATTCATCGACATTCACGTGTGCTTCGGAATGGCAAAGCGCGATGCCGCCGATACGGTTCAACGCCGCCATCGACAACGCGTTCGCCGCCGTGCCGGTGGCGACGAAGAACACCTGAACGTCGCGCTCGAAGATCTCGTTGAAGCGGCGGTAGACGGCGCGGTCCAGGTCTCCGTCGCCATAGGCGGTGGCGGTGCCGACGGCGTGCCGCGCAAGGTTGGCAGAGATGTCGGGATGGACGCCCGCCCAGTTGTCGGATGCAAAGAACATCGAGAGGTCCGTAGCTGATTTGCAGAAGCCGGCGCGACTTGACCGTTTTGGTCTTGCAAGTGCAAGGGGCCAACTGCCGGGAAAGCGGTGATGCCAGCCGAAGCTGAAATGGGCGGGCGACCGAACCTTGCGTTGCGCCTCCATCTCACGAAATTTTGTGTCGCATCCTGGGCAAGATTTTTGTGAATCGGTCTTGTGCGGGCGGCTGATTTCTGCCATAAAAAATTTAGGACAGTAGTGCTGTCTTATTTTGTCGCGCAAAACAGGCCGGACTGGCGTATCATATGGGCCATTCCGGCCGTTGCCGCGCGCGACGGGTAGACGGCTCGGCTCTGGCCTGTACGATACCGGATACGACCCAGGCGGCCAGCCGCATGGTTCGGCAAGGATTTCGCAAGACGTGCAGCAAGGATGAAGGGGAAGCAACGCGCTTCCCGAGGCAAACCAGCGCCCGAAGGGCTGGGAACGGAGGATAGGACGATGACGGAATTGACGCCATCTGCGATCAACGGCCAGGCCGCGCAGACGAAAGCGGCAACCGTCAAAAATACCTCCCTGACCAATGCCGGGCGCGCCGCCAACGGTTTCGCCGCCCAGGGCCTTTACGATCCGCGCAATGAGCACGACGCCTGCGGCGTCGGCTTCATCGTCAACATGAAGGGCGTGAAGTCGAACCAGATCGTCAAGGACGGTCTGGCGATGCTGGAGAACCTCACGCATCGCGGCGCCGTCGGCGCCGATCCGCTGGTCGGCGACGGCGCTGGCGTTCTGGTGCAGCTTCCCGACAGCTTCTTCCGCGAGGAGATGGCAGCCAAGGGCATCGACCTGCCGCCGGCGGGCCAATACGGCGTCGGACACTGGTTCATGCCGCAGGACGCGGCACTGCGCGCCCATATCGAG
>NZ_RZOF01000527.1:0-2690 GCF_003998955.1 Mesorhizobium sp. M4B.F.Ca.ET.017.02.2.1
TGCCGGCACCTTCTCCCCGCATAGTGACGGGGAGAAGGCAACTGGCTGCGAACGTCTGCGCTGCTATATCGGTGGTTGGCGAAATCATGCCGCGGCAGCGTCTTTCTCCCCGTCACTATACGGGGAGAAATGCCCGGTAGGGCAATGAGGGGCGGCGCGAACTTGTCGATGCTTGTTAATCAATGTTGAGGGCATCCGAAGAGGCGCACCGAAGCATAGTTGATCAAACCGCCATCAGCCGCCTCACCTTCCTCATGTCATTGAGGAACCGTTCCCGCTCGGCTTGCTTGTCCTCCTGTTCGCGGATGCGCAGGATGAAGGAGGGATGGATGGTGATAAAAATGCGCAGTCCGTCCTCGCGCTCGATCACCTCACCGCGCATTTTAGTCACCGGCACGGCCTTGCCGAGCAGCGACTGCGCCGCCGTGGCGCCCAAAGCCACCACGAGGTTCGGTTTGACGAGATCGAGTTCCTTGTCCAGCCACCAGCGGCAGGCCTGGACCTCGCCGGCATTCGGCTTGGAATGGATTCGGCGCTTGCCGCGCGGCTCGAATTTGAAGTGTTTGACGGCGTTGGTGACGTAGACCTTCTGCCGCTCGATATCGGCATCCTCTAGCGTGGCGTCGAAGATCCTTCCGGCCGGACCGACGAACGGTTTGCCGGCCAGATCCTCCTGGTCGCCCGGCTGCTCGCCGACGAACACAAGCTCGGCGCTGTCCGGTCCTTCGCCGAAGACGGTCTGCGTCGCATTGCGCCAGAGCGGGCAACGGCGACAGGCTTTCGCCGCCTCGCGCAGGTCGCCGATCGACGCCTTCTCGCCGGGTGTCGGCTCGATATCGTCCGAACCGCGTCTGGCCGGTGCCTTTGCCTGCGTCGTGGCGGCCATCCTGTGCCTCATCCATTTCAGGGTGAAATGGACCGGGCGGGCTATGGTTCCGCTCAGACCTCGTGCAGATAGAGGTGGTAGTCGAGCTCGCTGACGGTGCGGGCGACGCGCAGATATTCGGCCTGCTTGATGGCGACGAAGGTCTTGTGCAGGTCGGCGCCGAGCGCTTCCTTCAGGAAGCTCGATGCCCTCGCCGCCTCGATTGCGGCGCGCCAGTCCACCGGCATGGCGCTGTGCCCGGCCGCCTGCTCATAGCCGTTGCCGGTGGTTTCCGGCCCGGGATCGAGGCCTTCGTCGAGCCCCCTGGAGACACCGGCCAGCACCGTCGCCGCCACCAGATAGGAATTGGCGTCGACGCCCGACGGCCGATGCTCGATGCGCCGGTTCCTGGCGTCGCCCGCAGGCACGCGCAGCGCCACCGAACGGTTGTTGACGCCCCAGGTCGGCGCCACCGGCGCGTAGGACTGGGAGACGAAGCGCCGCCAGGAATTGGCGTGCGGCGCAAACACCAGCATCGATTCCGCCATGGTCTGGATCAGGCCGCCGAGGGCGCTCAGCAGTTTCGGCGACCATTTTTCGCCTTCGGCCTCGGCGAAGACGTTCCTGCCGGCATCGTCTTGCAACGAGACATGGAAATGCATGCCGGAACCGGCATATTTCTCGATCGGCTTGGCCATGAAGCAAGCGGTGACGCCGTGGCGGCGCGCCTGTGCCCTGACCAGCCGCTTCAGCATGACGAGGTCGTCTGCCGCCCGCATCACGTCCTTGCGGTAGTTCAGCGTCAGCTCGTACTGGCCCGGCGCATATTCGGAAATCACCGTCTCGGCCGGAATGCCCTGCGCTTTTGCCGCGGCGTAGATGTCGGAAAACAGCGGCTCCATGCCGTGCAGATGGTCGACCGAATAGACCTCGGTCTTGGCCGAGCGGCGCCCGTCGAGCACGGCATGCGCCGGCTGCACCTTGCCGTCGGCATCGCGCTCATTGGTGAGAAGAAAAAATTCGAGCTCGAAGGCGCCGGCCGGATGCAGGCCCTTGGCCCCCAGGCGCTCGACCTGCCGCTTGAGCGCCAGACGGGGATCGGAGCTCATCGGCTGGCCGTCGAGATGGTACATCGCCATCAGCACCTGGCCGCGCGGCGGGCTGGTGCCGTGGAGCGGCACCAGCGTGCCGGGGATCGGCCATGCGCGGAGGTCGCCGTCGCCGGTGTCCCAGACCAGGCCGGTCTCGTGCACGTCCTCGCCGGTGATGTCGAGGCCGAGGATCGAGATCGGCAGATGCCGGCCGCCCTCGAAAATGCCCATCAGTTCGTGCCGGCGCACGATCTTGCCGCGGCCGATGCCGTTGGCGTCGGTCAAGACGATGTCGAAAGCCTCGATTTCCGGATGGGTGTCGAGAAAGGCTTTCGCCTCGGTGGGCGTCGAGCCCGAAGGTGAAGTCATGATGGAACTCTGCTTTGGCTGGCCGCCGATCTTCCAGCCGCTTGTCTCATGCCACTTGTCTCATGCCGCTTGTCTCATGCCGCAAGCCTTGCCGCAACGGCGGCGAAAGCGGCGATCAGCCGGTTGACCTGGGGCGCCGTCGTGGCCGGCGAGATCAGCATCATGTTGTGGAAGGGCGCGATCAGCACGCCCTGGTTGACCAGCGCCACATGAATGGCGGCTTCCAGCTCCGCCGCATGCGCCGCCTCCGCCTCGCCGCCGTTGCGCAACGGGCCCGGGGCGCAGATGAATTCGACGCGGGCGCCGCCGCGGGCGACACGCCAGGGCAGACGGCAGCGGTCGATGCCGGCGGTCAGCCCCGCATC
>NZ_RZOF01000528.1:0-2680 GCF_003998955.1 Mesorhizobium sp. M4B.F.Ca.ET.017.02.2.1
CGACCGTCGCCTGCCCCTCGATGATGTCCCTGTGGTCGAAGGGCGGCACCATATGCGCGCCGGCGCTCTCCGCGAATTCGAACGCGGCGCGATAGCAGTCGTCGAAGAAATCGCCGACCAGCCTGATCTCGACGAAGTCGCCGCCGAACAGCCGCGTCTTGTCGATCTTCTGCTGCGGCGTCGTCACCGGCATGAACACGACGCCCTTTTTGCCGAAATGGCGGCAGACAAAGGCAAACCCCTGCGCATGGTTGCCGGCGGAAGCGCAGACGAACAGCTCAGCCGCATTGCCGGCGGCCAGCGCCTTGCGAAAGAAGTTGAAGGCGCCGCGGATCTTGTAGGAGCGCACCGGCGTCAGATCCTCGCGCTTCAGCAACACCCGGGCGCCCGTCTTCCTCGACAGATAGTCGTTTTCCTGAAGCGGCGTCTCCGGGAAGATCTGGCGGATGGCGGCGGCGGCCGTGGCAACGCGAGAAGAAAAACTGTTCATGGCAAATCGTCCCGAAGCGTGCTGGGCGGTTAATGTTAGCCTATTGCACATCCGGCCCCGCAAGGCCATTGTCCGCCTGCCATCAGCCTCGCCGCGGGGCATTCCCGGTATCGTTGCAAGCACTTGGAGGCGTTTGTTCATGCCTGTTGCGTCGGTCGCCCTGAAAACCGTGTCGCTGCCGGAATTCGGCGAGCCGACCCTGATGCCGCTCATTCCTCGCGCCACCTACGAGGCGCGCATCGAAGCCTTGCTGGCGCGCGGCGCGAAGGCCGGCCTCGATGGCTTCGTCGTCTATGGCGACCGCGAGCATGCCGCCAATGTCGCCTACCTTTGCGGCTACGACCCCCGCTTCGAGGAAACGCTGCTGGTCATCGTTCCCGGCAGGCAAGCAAAACTGCTGGTCGGCAATGAGGGCTGGGGCTATGCCGAGCTCTGCGACGGACCCTATGAGCGCATCCTCTACCAGACCTTTTCGCTGCCGGCGCAGCCGCGCGATCGTTCCGATACGCTGCCTGACATCCTTGCGGCCAGCGGGCTAAAGCCCGGACACCGGATCGGCGCCATCGGCTGGAAGCCGTTCGGCGCCGGCGATGCCGGCTTTGGGCGCACGACGCTCGACCTGCCCTCCTTCATCGCCGACACGCTGCGCGCGCTGGCCGGCGACAGGGGCGCGGTCGAGAACGCGGCCGATCTCCTGATCAACCCGGCTGACGGCTTGCGGGCGATCAACGAGGCCGATCAACTCGCAGCCTTCGAATTCGCCGCGACCTTTTCCTCGCAAGGCCTGCGCAACGTACTCCAGGGCATCGAACCCGGCATGACGGAGCTGCAGGCGGCGCGGCTGATGGGCATCAACGGCCTGCCGCAATGCTGCCACCCGATGCTGTCGGCCGGCAAGCGCGCGCCCTACGGGCTGCCGAGCCCCCGCCTCGACATCATCCAGCGCGGCCATCCGATCACAATGGCCTATGGCATCCAGGGTTCGCTCAACGCCCGCGCCGGCTTTCTGGTCGAGAGCGCCGCCGAGCTGCCATCGGGGATAAGCGATTATATCGAAAAGCTGGTCGCGCCGTATTTTTCCGCTGCCGTCGACTGGTACGAGACCATAGGCATCGGTGTCGCCGGCGGCGCGCTGTGGAAAGCGGTGCATCAGCGTATCGGCGACCCGTTCTTCGGCGTCTCGCTCAATCCCGGCCATCTCATCCATATCGACGAATGGATGCACTCGCCGGTGTCTTCCGGCTCCACGATCGAACTCAAGTCCGGCATGGCGCTGCAGGTCGACATCATCCCGGCAACCGGCAGCGCTTATTTCACCACCAATATCGAGGATGGCATCGCGCTTGCCGACGAGCCGCTGCGCGAGGAAATCGCCGCCCGCTATCCGGAAGCCTGGCGCCGCATCGAGGCGCGCCGCGCCTTCATGGGCGATGTGGTCGGCATCCGGCTGAAGCCTGAAGTGCTGCCCTTCTCCAACATCCCGGCCTTCCTTCCGCCGTTCTGGCTTTCGCGCAACACTGCGATGGCCGTCGCCGGGCGCTGACGAGATTTTAGCTGGACGCGACTTACTTCCGCCGCACTTCGCCTGCTGGGGAGATGTCGCGGAGGGTGGACGGCCCTTTTTGGGCTCGAATGGAATTTTGACGTGCGTTTGAAGACGATTTGCATTCTTGCGCTTGCCCTGCTGGTGGCAGGCTGTGGCGGCCGCAAAACCGAGGAACTGCTCGGCAGCGCCGTGATGTCTACGCCGGTGACGGAAATCGCCGGCAACCATTCGATCTTTATCGCCACGACGCGCAAGCGCTCCGACGACCCCAACAAGGTCTTCGACGGCGAGCGCTCGGCGACGCTGAACTACGCCCGCGTCAACGTCACGGTTCCGGGCATCCACCAGCCCGGGCAGATCGAGCGGCGCTCACGCGGCAAGTCGGACGACCCGGCGAAATATTTCATGGCCTCCGAGGTCGTCGGCTACGACACGCAGCCGAAATTCTCCAGTGCGCTCAGCGCCGACATCGCCGCGCGCGGCGGCCGCGTCATGCTCTTCGTCCATGGCTACAACACCGGCTTCGACGACGCCGTCTATCGGCTGACGCAGATTGCGCATGACTCCGGCTATCCGGGCACGCCGGTGCTGTTTTCCTGGGCGTCCGGCGCCAAGACCACCGACTATGTCTACGACAAGGAAAG
>NZ_RZOF01000529.1:0-2650 GCF_003998955.1 Mesorhizobium sp. M4B.F.Ca.ET.017.02.2.1
CGCTTGTAGTGGACGAAGCGCGGTATCGTGCGCCCGCTGAACGTGGCGCCGGCGACGGTGCCGAGCATCAGCCCGAGCAGCGCAATGCCCGATTCGCTGGCCGAAAGCCCGACGATCGACTGCAGGTAGACCGGCAGATAGACCGCCAGGCCGATATTGGCGGCCTGCAGCAGGAACAAGGACAAGGTGCCGGCCAGCACGATCGGGTTGCTGAGCACCTCGAGCGAGATCAGCGGCTCGTCGGCGCGCATGAGCCGCAGCGCAAAAGCGCCCCAGATAACCGCCGAACTGGCGAGCAGCCCGAGGATTTCGCGCGACAGCCAGGGATAGGCGCTGCCGCCCCAGTTAAGCGCCAGCAGCAGCAGGGCAGTGGCCGCGATCAGCAGCGCCGCGCCGAGAGCGTCGATGCGATGATGCTTTGCCGCGATCGGCAGCTTCTTCAGCGGCTTGTTGATGATCGCCATGGCCAGCAGGCCGAGCGGCAGGTTGATCCAGAAGATCAGCGACCAGTGCAGATGCTCGGCGAAGGTACCGCCGAGCAGCGGGCCGGTAATGCCGGCAACGGCCCATGTGCCCGCGATCCAGGCCGCATAGCGCGCCCGCTCGCGCGGCGGCACGAGGTCGCCGATCACCGTCTGGGCCAATGCGAACAAGCCGCCGCCGCCGGCGCCCTGGATAGCGCGTCCGACGATAAGCACCAGCATGTTGGGCGCGATTGCGCTGACCAGCGATCCGGCGAGAAAGATCAGGATAGCCGCGTAGAGGGTTGGCCGGCGGCCATAGACATCGGAGATCTTGCCATAGAGCGGCGCCATCGCCGTTGCGGTGAGCAGATAGGCGGTGACGATCCACGGCAGATATTCGGCATGGCCGAGCAGACGCGCCATCGTCGGCATGGCCGGGGCGACGATGGTCTGGTCGAGCGCCGCCAGCAGCATCGACAACAGCACGCCGCCGATGATGGCGTTCTTCTCGCTCTCCGTCAGCGGCGACGTCGCTGCAATTGTCGCCGGCTTGTCGACAGCCTGATCCATGG
Organism: Mesorhizobium sp. M4B.F.Ca.ET.017.02.2.1; assembly: GCF_003998955.1. Taxonomy (NCBI): domain Bacteria; kingdom Pseudomonadati; phylum Pseudomonadota; class Alphaproteobacteria; order Hyphomicrobiales; family Phyllobacteriaceae; genus Mesorhizobium; species Mesorhizobium sp. M4B.F.Ca.ET.017.02.2.1. Next base: position 1,037 of record NZ_RZOF01000529.1, read on the forward strand.
TCTCGTTCTCTCGTGGGCTTGCGCGCGCCTCTGAGGGAGGCGGCCGGCTCGGCCGGGGCGACGACGCAGCCGCGTCGATTGGTTGTCGTGCCTTTCAGGTTCCGCCTTGGCGAACCTGAGATATGTCGTTCCATATAGGCCGATTTCGACGGGGGCTCGAAAGTTTTTGCCGCCTGGCACTACGCTTCGGCGAATTTGGCTTGCGCCATGGGCGCCCTGGTGCCGGCGAAATCAGGCGGGCGGCAGCTGGCCAGTCTCGATGCGCTCGAGCCGGTAGCGCAGCAGCCGCAGGATGCGGCTTTCGAAGTTGACGCTCTCGACGCGGTCGAACCGCACCTGGTCCTGGTCGTGCCTGGCGAGCTCGGCCGCGGTGATCTGCGCGGCTCTCGCCTTGACTTCGGCACAGGTCTTTTGCGGATAGCTCGCCTTCAGCGCGTCTTCCAGCTGCCTGGCGTGGTTCTTGGCGATCTCGACATGGCGTTCCTCGTGCCGCTTGATGTCGGCCGACAGCGTGTCCCAGAACAGCTTCACGTCGGCATCGGCCTTGCGCGAACTGCGCCATTCCGGAAGAATCACCTTGACCTTGACGGTCACGATGGCGTCGGCGACCCGGCAGGAACCCGAGCTTTCCGCATAGCTGACGCGGGTGGTGAACGCCATCTGCGTCGCGCCCGGGTGCCGCGAGCCGGTGCTCTTCACCTGCGGGCCGTGCTTGGAAAGCTGGGTCTCGATGTCGTCCAGCGTGCGGCCGCCAATGGCGAAGTAGCTGTAGGTCTTGACCAGATTGGCCGCGCCGGCGGGCAGGGCGGTCAGCGCGAGAACCAGGGCGCAGGTAAGCGAACGTTTCATCATGTTGCCTCTTCGGCCACCTTGCTTTACGGCCGCTCTCGGCGCAACGGATTTGATTTCCAGCGGATCACAAGATGGTTGACGGACAATGACGACGAGGCGATGGCAGCTGGCGCATGGACGCCATCTCGACCTTGGCGGCAAGGCAGTCGTCGTCGGCATCCTCAACGTCACGCCGGACAGTTTTTCCGATGGCGGGCTGTTCGCCGCGCGCGATACGGCACTCGGCCAGGCGCGCCGCATGGTGGAGGAGGGCGCAGCCGTCATCGATGTCGGTGGCGAATCGACCAGGCCAGGCGCGTCCGCCGTGACCGGAGAGGAAGAGCAGGCGCGTGTCCTGCCGGTCATCGAGGCGCTCGCCGGTTCCGGCGAGGCGCTGATCTCGGTCGACACCTATCGCGAGGACACCGCGCGCCTGGCCGTCGCCGCCGGCGCGCATATCGTCAACGATGTCTGGGGCCTGCAGCGGGAGCCGGGCATTGCACGCGTCGCCGCCGAAACCGGCGCCGGCCTCGTCATCATGCACACGGGACGTGGCAGGCAGAAGCTGCCTGACGTCATCGACGACCAGCTTTTCTTTCTCCGCAAGTCGCTGGAGATCGCGCGGGACAGCGGCGTCGCCGATGATCAGATCGTGCTTGACCCCGGCTTCGGCTTCGCCAAGGAAACGGCCGAGGAGAACCTCGACCTGATGGCGCGGTTTGCCGAGCTTCAGGCGCTGGGCCACCCATTGATGGCCGGAACTTCGCGAAAGCGCTTCATCGG
>NZ_RZOF01000052.1:0-25180 GCF_003998955.1 Mesorhizobium sp. M4B.F.Ca.ET.017.02.2.1
TGGCAAGACAGCGTGTTGGCCGGAACCGGTCCGCAGGCCCATTCCGCGCCGTCGGGAGTGACGGTCTGGATCTGGACCGGCGCGCCACCGGCCACCAGCGTGGCGGCATCGTTGACCCGCACCGGACCGGTGGGGGCCGCCGTGCCGGCGTTGCTGACGGTGATGCGGCAGGAAACCACCGCGGCACCGGCCAGCGAGCCGTTGCACACCTTGGTGATGCGCAGGCCGGGCTTGCCGCCATTGGGATGGCGGAAGCGTTCCTTGGCGCAGGCCTTGTTGTTGGTGAGGTCGACCTCACCGGGGATCGCCCTGACCTCGGCGCAGTTCTCGACGCTGTCAGACTGGTAGTTTGCCGGCATCACCGCCTTGACGACGATCGACGTCGACGCGCCAGGCATCAGCACGATGCCGGGATTGTCGCAACGGAACTGGCCGGGGCCGTTCGGTCCACAGCTCCAGGGCGGAGACGGGCCGAAGGTCGAGGAGGCCGGCGCGCCGCCGGGATAGCTGTCGACGACCGTCAGCGGTCCGTTATAGGGGACGCTGCCGTTGTTGATGAGGTCGATGACGAAGTAGCAGATGCCGTCAGCCGTGCAGACCGGGATGCGGGCACGCTTCTTCAGGATCAGGTCGACCTTCTTCTCGACCGGCGGCCGGCACTCGGGGTCGCGATCGCCACGCCGGCAGATCGGGATCGAGGCGCAGCCGCGATCGTTCTGCTGGCTGCCGAACAGCGGCTTGCCGCTGGCCTGGTAGTCGTAGATGGCGCAGTTGCGCAGCACGCGTCCCTGCCAGCCCGGCGCCGGCTTGAAGCCGAGCTTGAGGTCGACAAAGGCGCCTGGGTTGAGCGTGGTCACCGGATGGGTGCAGGTCATCGGCGTGACGCCGGGCACGCAGACCCAGGGCGGGTTCGGGCCGGAATCCAGCACCGAGCCGGCCGGCAACGTCACCTCGTCGAGCACGATCTTGCCGTGATAGGGGGTGCCGCCGACATTGCTGACCCTGATGGTGAAGTCGCAGCCGCCGGCCATCGTGCAACGCGTGACATCGGCGCGCTTCTCGACCTTGAGGTCCGGCTCCTTGTCGGGCGGGCATCTGAGATCGCGTGGGATGACGATGTCGATGGTCTGCGTGCAGCACAGGCCCCAGCCCTCCTCCGGACCGGCATAGGTCTCGATGCCGGTGACAATAAGGTGGATGACATCACCGGGCGATGCGCCGACGATCTTCCAGTTGAGCACGCCGCCGCCCGCCGGCACCAATTGGGTGTCGGGGATGATGGTGATGCCGGGCGTGGTCGTCGAGACCTGCACCCACTTGCCGCCCATCTCCGGGCCGACAGGCATGTGGTAGATGAAGGCGCCGCCGCCGGGCACGCAATCGACCGTGCCGCGCTCCACCTTGAAGCATTCCTTGCCGGGAGGTGGTGGTGGCGGATTACATTTGGTCAAGTCGATGCGGATCGAGGTCTTCTCGCCGGTAAGGAAATCGCCGTCATCCGGCTTGCCCGGATCCTGCGACGGGATGATGGTCCCCGGGCCGCCTCCCATCGACACCTTGATCGTGCCCTGGTTGTCGATCATGGCCGGCGCGGGGAACGCCGCGTGGTCGATCTTGGCCACGATCTGGAAGGTGATGGTGCGTTCGTTCGCGGCGCCCATGCCGTCGAGATCGCTGGCGGAAATCCGGAAATCGGAAACCGTCGCGGTGTCGTTCGGGTCCGCCGAGGTGCTGATCGATGCACCGGGCAGAGCGCCTCCACCGGCATCGGTGCCGTCGCCGGACACATGCACGCTGACGATCTGCAGGCCATGCGGAAGCTGGTCCTTGAAGTCGAGCCTGGCGTTCTTCAGCGCATTGGCAAGCACGGGATTGGCAAAGGCTTGCGCATTGCCGTGCAGGCCGAACGTCAAGGTGTAGAAGACGTAGTCGCAGCTTCTCTGGCCGCCCTTCTTGGTGAAGAACGGCACGATGCGCCCCGGCTCGGGATTGACGACACGGGGATTGTCGAGCTCAAGCCTGGGTTCCGGGCCTGCGGCCTCGACGATCTTGGCCGGGATGGGGTCCTCGGCGAAGGCCGGCAATGCCGGCAGCATGGCGACCGCGATACCGGCCGCCATCAGCCAGCGCGCGCCGCGCCTGGCATATGACAGGGGTTTCATGATCGTCTCCATGACGGTGGGTTTGCTGCTGGGAGCAAACGGGGAAAGCGCGGAAATGGTCATCTTTCCCTCCCTCACGGTTCGCAGCTGACGGCTGGGGTTCTGAGCGGCAGGGTCATCTTGCAGCAAGGGTAGTAGCCGCCCTTGTCGCGGTCTGACTGCCTGTAGAAGCAGAGCCCGACATCGACCGTGTCGCCCGGATAATGGCCGGTGATGCCGATCGTGTATGGGGTGCCCGGCGCATGCGACATGGGTGAGGTCACCCCGACGCCTGGCGTCTTGGACAGAGCCTTGATCGAATCGCCGCCGAAGCCGGCATGGTCATGGAGATAGAGATCGGCCTCGAGGCCCGAGGGCGTGCAGAAGTACTGGACATCCTCGACATCGAGACAGGGAGGCAGATTGCCGGGCGGTGGGAAGTCCGGCGGATAGAATGGCGGCAGGTAACCGCCAGGAATTTCCTCATAGTAGCCGGCACGGCCCTCGCAGGGACGCCAGACCCTGACGTCGCCGACATGGCCTTCCACTTCCGGGTCCTCGAAATAGCTGTCGAAGTCGACGAACCAGGAGCCGAAGGGCGGCACGTTGGCCGGCTTGACCAGCGGGGTCGGCGTGAACTGGACGCCATGCACGGCAAAAGGCCCGCCAGCGGCGAGTTGCTCGGCAAGCGCCGGATTGTCACGCAACTTGTCGCCGGTGTTGACCAGCGTGTCGGTGCAGACACTGGTGTCGAGATTGCCCTCGGCGTCATAGCCATATTGCAGGTCGACGCCGCCGGCCGACTGGCGGTTGCCTTGCGGGAAGCCGATCGCATATTCCTGCGGCTCTTCCACCCAGACCGATTCCGTCGCCGGATCGTCGGGATTCTCGCGCCAGTAGCGGATGACCTCGCCCTTGCCGGAATCGGCGAAGCGGCTGTAATCGTAGCGGTTTTCCACCGGGCCGCGCTGGGCCAGGTACATGAAGCCCTTGTTGTCGAAAGCGATGCCGGTGACGGCGTAGTCCTTGTCGGCCTTGACAGTCAGCTCCCAGCGCGGATCGCCGGCGAAGCGGCCGTCGCGGGCAATGCCCACCGACCAGACCTCCGCCTTTTCGCCGACCGTATAGTAGACCCGGCCGCCGTGATAGGCGACTGCCCAGACACGGCGCTCGTCCTGGGTGTAGCCCCATGTGTCGGGGTCTTCGCTGTCGAAGGCGGCGCCCTGGATGTCCATGACGGCGCCGTCGTCGGCGACCGGGTCGAGCCCGTGCGCCGGGCGTCCGGCGACGCCATGGTCGAACGTGTCGATCAGCGTGCCGTTGGCGTCGATGCGATGGATCAGGCCAGTGTCGAGATCGGAGGCGAAGAACTGGCGATGGATGGGGTCGAAGGAAAGGTTGCCGATGCCGGGCCCGCTGTTGGTGTCGATATCGGCGAATTTCGAAACGGCGCCGGTAATGCCGTCGATCTTCCAGATCGTGCCCGGCCCGCCGCCATTCTCGGTGCCGAACTGGCCTTCCATGAAGGCAGCACCGGCAGCGCCGCGGCGCTCTCGCTCGGGCCGTCCGTCACTGTCGGCGTCGGGCGTGACGATCTCGATGCCGTGCAGCGAGGTCGCGGCGGCATAGAGGTTCGGGATGCCCGACGGCACGCCATCACGCACGCCGTCGTCATAGGTAAGGCCGAAGACCTCGCCGATCTGGCCGGCCGTCACCTCGAAGGGCGGCGGCGTGTAGACGAGCTGGCCCGAGGCCGGGCCGCCGAGATGCGAGACGTCGAAGACGCGCAAGGAGGCGCGGCTGGTGTCGATGAAGGTTTCGTCGACCGGATCGACGCCGGGCGGAAGGCCCCCCTCTTCGGACTCGGAAGAGTCGAAATTGGGGATGACGGTGCCGGGGAAGCCGGTCACCGCCATCGAGCCAGGATAGATGATCTGGGTTTCCTGCGCGCCGGCAGGGCTGCCGAGCCACAGGCCGGCGCTGAGCGCAAGAGCAAGAAATCCGCTGGTTGCCTTTGCCGCGCGGCGCAAACGGCCGGCACGAGCGTGCGCAAGAGCGCCTTGGTCGCAGGACATAGAACTCCCCCCGAAGTCTATGGAAGAACCATCCGGCATTGCCGCGCGAATCAGGGCAAGGCTCGGCGTTCCGGCACGTTCTTCCCTGATCGAATTGTCTGCTTTCCTCATGCTCACGATACGCCGGCTCTTACGCAGGGTCAACGGAATCAGCGGAAAGCCCAGCGCATCGACCCTGTCCCGAAGACGGTGGTCGCGCCGAGCTTCTGTTGTTCCCGGAGACCGTGGAGCCTCTGGGTTTCTGGTCATTGGGTTTTCCTTTCCCGGGCCGCACCATGCGGCGCCTGAGCGTCAGTCGCGGGCTGACGCGGAAAGGTTCATGCCGCCGCCGATGGAATCCTGCGGCCGGCTTTCCGCCACGGCGGCCTTCTGTTAGCGTTGGTGCGGATAAGGGTTGGATAGTCAGGGAGGGGGCATGACAGGCAAGCGCCTCATACTGCTGCTGGCGTCGCTCGTCCTTTCGTCGCCGGCATTGCCGTCGGCGGCCAAGACCCTGGTCTACTGCACCGAGGCCAGTCCCGACACATTCGATCCGGCACTTGCCTCCGGCACCCGCGATGCGTCGGCGACCGCGCTCTACAACCGCATTGTCGAGTTCGAACCCGGCACGACCAAAGTGCGTCCCGGCCTCGCCGAAAAATGGGAGGTCTCCGACGACGGGCTGACCTACACATTCCATCTGCGGCGCGGCGTGCGATTCCACAGCATCGAAGGCTTCACCCCGACGCGCGACTTCAATGCCGACGACGTGCTGTTCACTTTCGAGCGCCAGGGTAGCGCCGGGAACCCTTTCCACAACTATGCCGGCCGCCAGTACATCTATTTCGACGGCATCGGCATGCCGGACCTCGTCGTCGGCTGGCGCAAGCTCGACGACTACACCGTCGTCATGACGCTGAAGGCGCCGCACTCGCCGATGCTGGCCGATCTGGCGCTGGATTTCGCGTCGGTCGTCTCGAAGGAATATGCCGACAGGCTGCTGGCGGAGAAGCGTCCGCTGGACCTGGCGACAAGGCCGGTCGGAACCGGTCCGTTCCAGCTTGTCGACTATCAGCAGGATGCGGTCATCCGCTACAAGGCCAATCCGGACTACTGGCGCGGCCGGGCGAAGATCGACGATCTGGTCTTCGCCATCACCACCGATGCCAGCATCCGCATGGCAAAGCTGCGCGCCGGCGAGTGCGATGTCATGCCCTATCCCAATCCGGCCGACCTCGAGGCGATCAAGGCCGCGCCCGGCATCAGGCTGATGCAGCAGGAGGGCCTCAACACCGGCTATCTCGCCTTCAATACCTTGCAGAAGCCGTTCGACGATCCGCGCGTCAGGAAGGCGATCGACATGGCCATCGACAAGAAGGCGATCGTCGATGTCGTTTTCCGCGGCACCGGCGAACTGGCTCGCAATCCGCTGCCGCCGACCTCATGGGCCTATGACAAGTCCGCTCCCGGCGATGGCTACGATCCCGATGGCGCCAGGCGCGAGCTCGCCGCCGCCGGCGTCCATGATCTGCGCATGAAAGTCTGGGCGATGCCTGTGCAGCGGCCCTACAACCCCAACGCCCGGCTAATGGCCGAGATGATCCAGTCGGATCTCGCCAAGATCGGCGTCGGTGTCGATATCGTCACCTATGAATGGGCCGAGTATCTCGCCCGCTCGAAGGCGCGCGACCGCGATGGCGCCATGCTGTTCGGCTTCACCGGCGACAATGGCGATCCGGACAATTTCCTGTCAGTGCCGCTCGGCTGCGCCGGCGTCGGCACCACCAACCGCGCCAACTGGTGTTTTGCCGCTTTCGACGCGCTGCTCAAGCAGGCGGCGGCCATCGTCGATCCCGCCGCCCGTGCGAAGCTCTATGTCGAGGCGCAGCGACTGTTCCGGGAACAGACGCCATGGGTGGTCATCGCGCATTCGGTGGTGTCGATCCCGATGCGCGAACGGGTTCGAGGCTACGTCATGGATCCTTTCGACCACCATGACTTCTCCGGCGTCGACATCCAGGACTGACCGCCCGGTGGCGGCCGCGGACCTCGACGTCTATGTGGAGAGCCTCAGCAATTTCGGCTCGTCGCGGGAATACTCGATCCAGTCGCTGCTGCCTCATGTGGAAGAGGCCGGGCTGAAGGTGCGCGTGCTCGATCGTCCGGCGGGCGGCAGCCGTGCGCCGGCCGCCCTGCTGCATGTCGACCTGACGGAAGTGCCGCAAGAATATTCCCAGATCGGCATTCTCTACCAGCGCACCATCAACGGCCGCGCCCTCTCCATCCACCGGCACCTCTATTCGACGCTCAGGCTGAACTACGGCGACAGCCACCCGGGCCCGGTCGTCGTCAAGACGGTGCTCAACAGCCGGGGCCGGCCCGAGCTGCGCTGGCGGCAATACCGCAATGGCTGGACGCGGGCAGCGCATGCGTTGCGCAAGATCGCGACGCCGGACTACAAGGAGCGCCTGTGCCCGCGCTACCGCGTCTACGGCACGATCACCGAGGTTCCGGCGGAGGTCTGGCGCGACGAGAGGCTGATGGTGGAGAAATTCGCTTTCGACAGCCTCGACCTGCCGATCGTGAAACATCGCTACATGTTCCTGCTCGGCGCCGAACTCAACATGCGGCAGGTCTACGAAGACGTGCTGTGCGCGGGCGCCAAGATTGTCAGCAACGAAGTGGGCGGCGCGGTTCCCGACGAGGTCAGGGCGGTGCGGGAGAAGCTCCATCTCGATTACGGCGCGATCGACTATTTCATCGTCGACGGCAAGGGCATCGTTGTCGATGCCAACAAGACGGTCGGTTCCAATCCGAGCTGGCTGAAGCGCAATTTGTTCCGGCAGGAATTCGACCACCGCATGGCCGAGGCGCTGATCGGCTTCATCCGCGGCTGAGCGAAGGACGCCGGCTCACCAGATCCAGTCGCCCTTGCCGAGCGCCGTTGCGGCCTCGACGATGCGGGTGAAGCTGGCGCGCGCCCGGCCGACCGTGTGCCGGGCCCTCAGGTAGCCGTGCACAAGTCCCGGTTCCTCGAACCAGTACGCATGTCCGCCGGCCGCGACGACGCGGTCGCGATAGGCCTCGCCGTCGGAGGACAGCGGGTCGCATTCGGCGGTGATCAGCACGGTCGGCGGCAGGTAGGCGAAGTCTGCATCGGCGAGCGGCGCCAGCGTGATGTCGCCGGTGCGGTCCTCGCCACCGGTGCGGATGTGCTTGTAGAATTCGAGGTCGCGCACGGTCAGCATCGGTGCTTCGGCATGCGTCACATAGGAGCCACGAGACCGGTCGCCGCCGAGGCCGGGATAGATCAGCAGCTGGCCGACCGGTTTTTTGGCATGGCCGCGCGTCGCATGGCTGACGGCGGCGCAAAGATTGCCGCCGGCGCTGTCGCCGCAAAGCAGGACGGGGCGTTCGTAAGCAGCGGCGGCCCATTCGAAGGCTGCCATGACATCGTCGAAGGCGGCCGGGTGCAGGTGCTCCGGCGCCAGCCGATAGTCGACGGAAACCACCTCGAAGCCGGTGCGGGCGCAGAGCTCGGCGCAGACATCGTCATGGCTGTCCAGCCCGCCGAGGATGAAGCCGCCGCCATGGACGTAGAGCACCATCGCCGCCGTCTGCGGTTTTGCGTTGCGATAGAGGCGGATCGGGATGTCTTGCGCAGGCGCCGGGATGGCTGTGGTCTCGACCGTCACGCCTTGCGGATAGCCGGCAAAGAACTCGCGGCACATGCGGTCATAGATCGCGCGCTGCTCTGCGATCGTGTAGTCGATCGTATCCGGCGGATAGTAGGAGTTGGTCTTCTCGATGAAGGCCCAGGTCTCGGCGTCGATGAGGGTTTTGTAGTTGGTCATGCAGGATGACCAACTTTCGGTGATGGCGCCCAGGCCCCCCTCTCTGTCCTGCCGGACATCTCCCCCTCAAAGGGGGAGATCAGATGTCGCGAAGGCTTTCGCCTATCTTCTACGCTGGAAGAAAAGCGTAGAGGCTGAAACTGCCGATCTCGCCGCTTGAGGGAGAGATGCCCGGCAGGGCAGAGGGGGGTGCCTCGCGCCATCATCTCCGCAGAGTCACTTCCCCTTCCACACCGGGTCGCGCTTCTCGGCGAAGGCCCGGAACCCTTCCATATTGTCTTCCGACCCATAGAGGATATCGACGGTCGGCAGTTGGCGGCGTGTCACCTTGTTCATTGCGTCCTGGAAGGTGAGCGCCTCGGCCACGCGCGCGGTCTCCTTGATCGCGGCGAAGACCAGCGGCGGGCCGCTGGCCAGCATCCGCGCGATCTCCCAGACGCGGTCCTCGAGCTTGTCCTTGGGCAGCACCTCGTTGACCAGGCCCCAGCGATGCGCTTCCGCGACATCCATCCAGCGGCCAGTGAGCAAAAGGTCCATCGCGACATGGTAGGGAATGCGTTTCGGCAGCTTGATCGTCGCAGCGTCGGCCAGCGTGCCGGCGCGGATCTCGGGCAACGCGAAGGAGGAATGGTCCGAGGCGTAGATCAGGTCGCAGGACAGCGCCAGTTCGAAGCCGCCGCCGACCGCCATGCCGTTGACGCAGGCGATGACCGGCTTGTTGAGGTCGCGCAATTCCTGCAGCCCGGCGAAGCCGCCGACGCCATAATCGCCGTCGACCGCGTCGCCGCCGGCGGCCGCCTTGAGGTCCCAGCCGGCGCAGAAGAACTTGTCGCCGGCGGTCTTGACGATGGCGACGCGCAATTCGGGATCGTCGCGGAACGCCTTGAACGTCTCGCCCATCAGCCGCGACGTCTTCAGGTCGATGGCGTTGGCCTTCGGCCGGTCGAGCGTGACCTCGAGGATCGCGCCCTCGCGGCGGGTCGAAATGACGTCAGACATTCTTCTTTTCTCCAAGCACCAGCAGCGCGTCGGCGATCCAGGCGCCCTTGCCTTCGGCGCAGACGATGAGCGGATTGATGTCGAGCTCCTCGATCTCGCCGGCATTCTGCTGCACGAAGCCGGCGATGCCGGCGATGGCGTCGATGGCAGCCTGAACATCGGCCTTGGGCCGGCCGCGATAGCCTTCGAGCAGCGGATAGAGCTTCAGTCCACGCAGGGCCGCTTCGATGTCGTCGCGGGTCGCCGGCAGCATCAAAGTGACGCTGTCTCGCAACAATTCGACCAGCACGCCGCCGGTGCCGAGCGTCATCACCGCGCCGAACATCGGGTCGCGGGTGAAGCCGACGATCAGCTCGGCGACGCCGTCGCGCACCATGCGCTCGACATAAAGGCCGGTGCCGAGCGGCAAGAGATCATGCGCGGCGGTGCTGACGGATTCGGCGTCCCGAAGGTTCAGCTGCACGGCGCCAACCTCCGATTTGTGGGTGACGCCCAAAGTCTTCAGGGCAACCGGGAAGCCGAGCGCCATGGACGAAATCACCGCCTCGACGGCATTGGCGGCGCGCTCGCCCTTCGGCACCGGCAGGCCGGCCTTGATCAGCCGCGCCTTGGCCTCGGCCTCGTCGGGCGTGACATGGCCGCCGCTGGCGACGCCGGAAGCAGACGTGTCGACCGGCTGCGCCTCGGGCTCGCGCCAGGCCCAGCCGATGAAGGCGGCGGCTTGCGCGGCATCCATGGCTTCCGAGATGCCGAACAGCGGCACCATGCCGCGCGCCATCAGCCCGGCGGTGTATTCCTCCGGCAGGTTCTCCGGCAGCGAGGAAACGATCGCGCCTTGCGCGCTGTTGGTCTTCAGCGCCGCCTCGAAGGCGCGCAGCGTCGTCCACCAGTCGGTGTCCGAACAGCGGTCGGGACGGGGGAAGTCGAGCACCAGCATGTTGAGGTCGAAGCCGCCCGACACCATGGCGGTGAAGGTCGCCGTCATCGCCGGCTCGTTGTTCCATATGAAGGTGTGGTAGTCGAGCGGATTGGCGACCGCGACTAGCGGCCCGAGCGTCGATTTGACATGGGCGCGGTGCTTGTCGGTTAGTGCAGGGAAATGCACCCAGCGCCCTTCGGCGCTGTCGGCCATCACCGAGGCCTCGCCGCCCGAGCAGCTCATCGAAGACAGCTTGTAGCCGGGCAGTGGCCCGGTGATGTGCAGGAGCTTCAGCGCCTCGATGAAGGCCGGAATGGAATCGACGCGGGCGATGCCGAGCCGCTTCAGGAACGCGCCCGAGGCGGCATCCGAGCCGGCGAGCGAGGCGGTGTGCGACACCGTCGCCTGCCGCGCCTGTTCCGAGCGGCCGACCTTCATGGCGATGATCGGCTTCTTCAGCTCGCGGGCCCTGGCCGCCAGCCGCTCGAAGCCGGCTACTGCGTCAAAAGCCTCGATGTGCAGGCCGAGCGATGTGACGCGCTCATCCTCGATCAGGCCGAGCGCCATTTCCGAGAGGCCGGTCTGCGCCTGATTGCCGGCGGTCATCAGGAACGCGATCGGCAGGCCGCGCTTCTGCATCGTCATGTTGATGGCGATGTTGGACGACTGGGTGATGATGGCGACGCCCTTGCCGCCGTCGGGCAGCCGGATGCCGCCATGCTGGTCGGGCCACAGAAGCGCGCCATCGGCATAGTTGATGAGGCCATAGCAGTTCGGACCGATGATCGGCATCTGGCCGGCGGCTGCGACGAGCTCGGCCTGCAGCCGTTCGCCGTCCTCGTCATAGGCCTCGGTCTCGAGGAAGCCGGCGGCGAAGCAGACGGCGCCGCCGGCGCCGCGCTCGGCCAGTTCCCTGATCACCTCGATGGTGAGATGGCGGTTGACGCCGACAAAGGCGGCGTCCGGCGCGCCGGGCAGGTCGGCGACGGAGCGGTAGGCCTTGCGCCCGGCGACCTCGTCCTTTGTCGGATGCACCGGCCAGATTTCGCCGGCAAAGCCCATCTTGATCGATTGCGCGACGACGGCGGCGGCCTGCGCGCCGCCGAACACGGCTATGGACTTCGGGCGCAGGAGACGTTCGAGTTTATGCATGGTCATCTTTTCGTTTGAGCATGATCTTCCCCCAAACCGGACCCCGGTTTGGGGCACATCATGCCCTAAGCCCCGAACGGACGCAGCAGCGCCCGCGAAATGATATGTCGCTGAATCTCCGAAGTGCCTTCCCAGATGCGCTCGACGCGGGCGTCGCGCCAGATGCGCTCCAGCGGCAGGTCGTCCATCAGCCCCATGCCGCCATGGATCTGGATCGCCTCGTCGGCGACGAAGGCCAGCATCTCCGTAGCCTTCAGCTTGGCCATGGCCATGTCCTGGTCGGTGACGGTGCCCTGATCGTACTTCCAGCCGGCTTCGAACACCATCAGGTCGGCGGCTTTCAATTCGGTCGCCATGTCGGCGAGCTTGAACGACACGCCCTGGAATTTGCCGATCTGCTGGCCGAACTGCTGGCGCTGCGCTGCATATTCGATGGCATGGCCGAGCGCGCGCTCGGCGCGGCCGAGGCAAGTGGCGCCGACCTGCAGGCGGGTGGCGCCCAGCCAGGAATTGGCGACCTCGAAACCCTTGTGGACCTCGCCAAGGACCTGGCTCGCCGGCAGCCGGCAATCGTCGAATTCGAGAATGGCGTTGGTGTAGCCACGATGCGAGACGTTGCGATAGCCGTCGCGCACCGTAAAACCCTTGGTGCCCTTGTCGACGAAGAAGGCGGTGATCTTCTTGCGTTTGCCGCGCGGCGAATCTTCTTCGCCGGAAGCCATGAAACAAATCGCAAAGTCGGCGATGTCGGCATGGCTGATGAAATGCTTGGTGCCGTTCAACACCCAGTCGTCGCCGTCCTGGACGGCGGTGGCCTTCATGCCGCGCAGGTCGGAGCCGGCGCCGGGCTCGGTCATTGCGAGGCAGTCCCATTTCTCGCCGCGGATGCAGGGGAAGAGGTATTTCTCGCGCTGCTCCGGCGTGCCGGCGAGCAGGATGTTGGACGGGCGCGCGACGCAGGTCCAGTGCAGCGCGTAGTTGGCGCGGCCGAGTTCCTTCTCGTAGAGCAGCCAGCTCACCGTATCGAGGCCCGCGCCGCCGACATCGGCCGGCATGTTGGCGGCGTAGAGGCCGGCTTCGATCGCCTTGGCCTTGATCTCGTCGACAAGCTCGCGGCGCAGCACGCCGGTGCGCTCCACCTCTCTCTCATGCGGGTAAAGTTCGTTCTCGACGAAGGCGCGCGTCGTCTCGACGATCAGTTTTTGTTCCTCGGAAAGACCGAAATCCATCGCCTCAGCCCTTCTTCTTGCTCTTCTTCGACTTTTCGGCCTTTGCCGGCTTCACGGCCTTCTTCACCGGCTTGGCAGCCTTGGCCTTCTCGGCCGCCTTGGAGACCGGCTTCTTTGCCGCCAGCTTGGCGAGCTGCCTGGTATAGTCCTTGTGCAGCGCGCCGGCGCCCCAGCCCTTGCCCTTGTTCTGCTTCGACAGCGCTTCCATGATGGCGACCAGATTGTCGTCGCGGATCTTTTCCAGCTCGCGGATCGACAGGCCATGCGCCTGCTCGTCCGACTGGGTGGCGATGAGGTCGACCAGCTCGTCGTTGAACTCCGGCACGTCCATCAGCTTGGTCCACGGCCATTTCAGGCAAGGGCCGAACTGCGCCATGAAGTGGCGCATGCCGGCCTCGCCGCCAGCGACGCGGTAGACCTGGAACATGCCCATCTGCGCCCAGCGCAAGCCGAAGGAATAGCGCATAATGTCGTCGAGCTCCTCGACGGTGCAGATGCCGTCCTTGACCAGCCACAGCGCCTCGCGCCAGGCGGCTTCGAGCAGGCGGTCGCCGACGAAGGCCTCGATCTCCTTGCGCACCACGACCGGTTTCATGCCGATCGAGGCATAGAGCTCCTTGGCAACCTCGATCGCCTCCGGGAAGGTCTGCTCGCCGCCGACGATCTCGACCAGCGGCAGGAGATAGACCGGGTTGAACGGATGGCCGACGACCAGCCGCTCCGGGTGCTTCTTCATCGCCACCTGCATGTCGGTCGGCTTGATGCCGGAGGTCGACGAACCGACGATGGCGTTGGCCGGCGCATGGGCGTCGATCTCGGCCAGCACCTTGTGCTTGAGGTCGAGCCGTTCCGGCACGCTTTCCTGGATGAAATCGGCGTCGGCGACCGCCTCGGCGATGGTCTTGGCGAAGGTGAGCCTGCCTTCCTTGGGCAGGCCGCCGGGCAGCATCTGCTTATAGGCGCGGCGGGCGCCCTTCATCACCTCGCCCACTTTGCGCGAAGCATCGGGATCCGGATCGAAAATCGACACATCGATGCCATTGAGCAGAAGCCGCGCCACCCAGCCGGCGCCGATGACGCCGCCGCCGATGGCGGCTGCCTTGTTGATGATGCTCATGCGGAAGCTCCGGTTCTGGTCTTGGCTGTTTCGGGATCGGTAAGCGGCACACGCTCGCCGGCGCGGATCACGGCCGGGTCGTAAGCCTTGCGAGCGAAGACCTCGAGCACGAAGGGCCGGAAGAATTCGATCGGCAGCGTGTCGTAATCGGGGTCGAAGCTCGACTGGTCCCAGCGCTCGCAGAACCGGTCGCAGTCGTCGAAGTAGGGATGGCCGGCGAAGCGGTCACGGGCGTCGCGGTTGCCGCCGAGATGATGCGCGTAATAGAGGCGCTGGAAATCGCCGTGCTTCTCCACCACCCAGGTGCACTGTTCGCGCACGAACGGCTTCAGGATCGCGGCCGCGTATTCGTCGTGATTGTAGGGCGCGTAGATATCGCCGATGTCGTGCAGCAGCGCGCAGGCGATCCAGTCAGTGTCGGCGCCGTCGCGCCAGGCCCGCGTCGCAGCCTGCAGCGAATGGCCGAGCCGGGTGATCTTGTAGCCGGAGAGGCCCTCGTCGAGCTGCACCAGCGCGTCGAGCAGCCGCTCGCCGGTTTTCGCAGCGTAGTCGACCTCATGGACGGTCAGGAATTCGTAGTCTTCCCTGTCGCCATCCTTCATCGCAGTGAATTTGACGGTAGCCATGGTCAGCTCCCGATGTGTTGCTTGAGCATGATCTTGCCCGAAAACCGGCTCCCACTTTTCGGGATCATGCTTATGCCCCGGCTGCGATCGGCGCCCGCTTGGTGAGGTTGAGCTTCTTGCGCACTTCCTCCGGCCCGAGGATCCTGGCGCCGAGATTGGTGACGATGCTCGCAGCACGCTCGACGAGCTGCGCATTGGTCGCCAGCACGCCCTTGTCCAGCCAGAGATTGTCCTCAAGGCCGACGCGGACATTGCCGCCGGCCAGCACCGCGGCGGCGGCATAGGCCATCTGGTTGCGGCCGATCGAGAAGGCCGACCAGTTCCAGGTCGACGGCACGTTGTTGACCATGGCCATGAAGGTGTTGAGGTCGTCGGGCGCGCCCCACGGCACGCCCATGCAGAGCTGCACCAGCGCGTCCGGCTTCAGCACCTGCTCCTCGACCAGCTGCTTGGCGAACCACAGATGGCCGGTGTCGAAGGCCTCGATCTCCGGCTTGACGCCGAGCGCCGTCATCATGCCGCCCATGGCGCGGAGCATGCCGGGGGTGTTGGTCATCACATAGTCTGCCTCGGCGAAGTTCATCGTGCCGCAATCCAGCGTGCAGATCTCCGGCAGGCACTGGCGCACATGCTCCATGCGGTTGGTGGCGCTGCCCATGTCGGTGCCCTTCTCGTTGAGCGGCAGCGGCGCCTCCGGCGAGCCGAACACCATGTCGCCGCCCATGCCGGCGGTGAGGTTGAGCACCACGTCGACATTGGCCTCGCGGATGCGCTCGGTCACCTCGCGGTAGAGATGGATGTCGCGCCTGGGCTTGCCGGTCTCGGGATCGCGGACATGGCAGTGGACGATCGCCGCACCCGCCTTGGCGGCGTCGATCGCCGAATCGGCAATCTGCTTGGGCGAGCGCGGCACATGCGGGCTGCGGTCCTGCGAGCCGCCGGACCCGGTCACGGCACAGGTAATGAAGACCTCACGGTTCATTGCGAGCGGCATTGGACTTCCTCCCAATCAAGACAGACCCAACAATGACCGACTTGCCGGAAACTGTTTTGCGCTTTACGAAGCTGACATGACTAAAAGCGAAAAGCCGACGATCTTTCGCGCCGAGCACGAAACGCTCAAGGTGACGTTCCTGGTGTTCTCCGGTTCGTCGATCATGTGCGTGGCCTCGGCCGTCGACCCGCTGCGCGCCGCCAACCGCATCTCCGGCGAGACGCTGTTCGACTTCAAGCTGGTTTCGGTGACGGGTGAGGCGCCGGTCACGACTTGTGGCCTGCCGGTGGCGGTCAGCGGCCGCTTCGATGCCGCGGAGCCGACCGATGTGTTGGTCGTCGTCGCCGGCTTCGGCACGCAGAATTATGCCACGTCGGCGCTGCTTGCGGGGTTGCGGAGGGCAGCACGTGCGGCCCGCGCTTGCGGCGGCGTCGAGGCCGGCACCTGGCTGGTGGCGCGGGCCGGCCTGCTTGAAGGGCGAAGCGCCACCACGCATTGGGAAGACATGGAGGATTTTTCCGCCGCCTTCCCGGGCGTCGACGTGCGTCCGGACCGGTATGTCATCGACGGGCCTGTCTTCACCTCCGGCGGCGCCTCGCCGACCTTCGATCTGATGCTGCATCTCGTGCGGACCAGGCTCGGCATGGCCGTGGCGCTCGATGTGGCGAGCGTGTTCATCTACGACCAGGCGCGCGCCGCGACTGATGCGCAGCCGCTGGTCTCGCTCGGAAGGCTCGACGGCTACGACCCAAGGCTGGCGCAGGCGATCCGGCTGATGGAATCGCATGTCGACCAACCGCTGACCATCGACGCCGTGGCCAAGCGCGCCGGAGTGACAGCGCGGACGCTGGAAAGCATCTTCCGCAAGTCGATCGGCGAGACGCCCGGCGCCTATTATCTGCGGCTGCGCCTCAGCGCCGCCCGGCGCCTGGTGGTCGACACGCGGATCGCCATGGCCGACATTGCCGGGCGCACGGGATTCTCCTCCGCTGCGGCATTCTCCAGGGCATTTTCGAGGGCTTTCGGCGAAGCGCCGGTGAGGCTCCGCCGGGGATAGACTACGCGGCGTTCTGCCGGGTGCTGGCGCTGTCGATCTCGGAGCGCATCTGTCTTGCAATATGGGTCTCGAAGCGGCTGGCGACCGCGCGATCCCATTCGGTCGCGCCGCGCGAACCGGCCTTGCCGTGCGGCAACGCCATCAGCCGGTCGATGATCGAGCCGGCCTCGCCAGATGAGAGCAGGGCGTCGATTTCGCGTTCGTGCTGCATATCGTTTCGCCTCCTTCTTCCTGATTCCCGCCACGAGCCGACACTATACGAAATCCGTGACGGCTGTTTGAAGGCAAGAGAGAGGCGATTGAGGGGCGGCGCGGGGCAAAACCTTGTCGTCGGTTTCTGCCCCGCGCAAAGCCGTTTTATCTTAGCAATTGCTTGAGTTAGAGCAATTCCAGGTTTTCCGTCCTGAATGCGCCAGAACAAATAGATAGGGCCGGCGCCGGCCCTCACACATAGCGGTTGACGATGTTCTCCAGCAGTTCCTGGCGGCCGGAGCGCGGCTGCGGCTCGATCTTCTTCTTGACCACGCGCTCGGCGATCTCTTCCAGCGTGCGCTTGCCCGACAGCATCGCCTTGCCCTCGGCCGTGCTCCAGCCGGCATAGCGCTCGGCCAGCGGGCCCGACAGCGCCTTGTCCTCGATCATTTTCGCCGCCGCCTTGAGGCCGCGCGCGCAGGCATCCATTCCGCCGATATGGCCGATCAGCAGGTCCTGCGGATCGAGCGACTGGCGCCGCAGCTTGGCGTCGAAATTGGTGCCTCCGGTCTTGAAGCCGCCGCCCTGCAGGACCTGGTAATAGGCGAGCGCCATTTCCGGCACGTTGTTGGGGAACTGGTCGGTGTCCCAGCCCGACTGGTAGTCGTTGCGGTTCATGTCGATCGAGCCGAAGACGCCGAGCGCATTGGCGAGCGCCAATTCATGCTCGAAGGAATGGCCGGCGAGGATGGCGTGGCCCTGCTCGATGTTGAGCTTCACTTCCTTCTCCAGCCCAAAGCGCTTGAGGAAGCCGTAGACGGTGGCGACGTCGTAATCGTACTGGTGCTTCGTCGGTTCCTGGGGCTTCGGCTCGATCAGGATGGTGCCCTTGAACCCGATCTTGTGCTTGTAGTCGACGACCAGGCTGAGGAAGCGCCCGGCCTGCTCCTGCTCGCGGCCAAGGTCGGTGTTGAGCAGCGTCTCGTAGCCCTCGCGGCCGCCCCACAGCACGTAGTTCTCGCCCTTCAGGCGCTTGGTGACGTCGATGCAGCTTTTCACCGTCGCCGCCGCATAGGCGAAGACATCCGGATCGGGATTGGTGGCGGCGCCCGACATGAAGCGGCGGTGCGAGAACAGGTTCGCCGTGCCCCACAGCAGCTTGACGCCGGTCTTCTTCATCTTGGCGGCAAAATAGTCGGCGATCTCGTCGAGGCGCGCGGCGCTCTCGGAAAAGTCCTTGCCCTCGGGCCGGACGTCGGCGTCGTGGAAGCAGAAATAGGGCGCGCCGAGCAGCGAGAACATCTCGAAGGCGACATCGGCCTTGAGCTTCGCCAGCTCCATCGTGTCGATGCCGCCCGGCTTGGCGAACCAGGGACGATCGAAGGTCTGGCCGCCGAACGGGTCGCCGCCGGGCCAGGCGAAGGAATGCCAATAGGCGACGGCAAAGCGCAGATGGTCTTCCAGCCGCTTGCCGGCGACCACCTCGTCCGGATTGTAGAACCGGTAGGCCAGCGGATTGGTCGAATCCGGCCCCTCGTACTTGATCGTCTGGATGTCGCCGAAAAATCCGCTGCCCATGATTCTTTCCTCTCGCAAGTTTCTGTCCGCCATTACCTCAGGCGTAATTGGTTTCATGTTGGCGCTGGCCGAAAAGGGTCATGTCGAAACGATCCAACGAAGGATGAAGACCATGACCGACCTCAACACGATCGCCCGGAACTACATCACCGCCTGGAACGAGAGCGATGCGGGCCGCCGCAAGGCCCTGCTCGAAGCGGCCTTCACCAGCGACGTCAGCTACCGCGATCCGATCATGCAGGGCGACGGCCACGCCGGCATCGCCGCGCTGATCGACGGCGTGCAGCAGCGCTTCGCCGGCTTCCGGTTTTCGCTGAAGGGCCAGCCGGACGGGTTTGCCGATCAGATCCGCTTCTCGTGGAATCTCGGTCCTGAAGGCACGGAGCCCGTCATCGAAGGCACCGACATCGGCGTCATCGAGAACGGCCGCCTGAAGAGCGTCACCGGCTTCCTCGACAAGGTGCCGGCGCAGTGAGACTAGTCGGGTAGGAGAGGCGCGAGGCCCCCCTCTCTGGCCTGCCGGCCATCTCCCCCTCAAGGGGGGAGATTGATCGTCACGCGGACCTCCGCCAAACGCCAACGCCGAAAGAAAGGTGCCAACGTCGAAGCTGCTGATCTCCCCCCTTGAGAGGGAGATGCCCGGCAGGGCAGAGAGGGGGGCCTCGCGCATACTCACGCGGTTGCCGCCCTGATCGCCGGGTAAAGCGCCCTGTAGCGCTGGTAGGCGTCGGCGAAGGCCCCGCCAAGCCCGCCGTCCGGATCGATCGTGGCGTCGGTCGCCGGCGCGGTGCACACGGCAAGCGGATCGGCGCCCGTTGCGGCAATCAGCCCTAACCGCGCGGCGCCGAAGGCGGCGCCGAAATCGCCGTCGGCCGGGATGTCGACCGGCACCTGCAGCGCGGTGGCGATCGCCTTCAGCCAGTAGCGCGAGCGCGAGCCGCCGCCGATCGCGGTCACCCGGGTCAGTGTCGTGCCGGCCGTTTTCAACGCTTCGAGACTGTCGCGGAAGGCAAAGGCGACGCCTTCCAGAACGGCCTGCGTCAGCACGGCGCGGCCGGATTCGTGCGCCAGGCCGGTGAACGATCCGCGAATTGCGGAATCATTGTGGGGCGTGCGCTCGCCCGAGAGATAGGGCAGGAAGGAAACGCCGGTCGGCGCCTTGAGCGTATCGCCGAGCTCGGCGGTCAATTCGCCGGCGCTTTTGCCGGTGATCTCCGACAGCCAGTTGAGCGAATCGGTGGCCGACAGGATAACGCCCATCTGGTGCCAGGTGTCGGGCAGCGCATGGCAGAAGGTGTGCACTGCGCTTGCCGGATTGGGGAGGTAGGCGGCGTTGGCGGCGAACAGCACGCCAGAGGTGCCGAGCGACACAAAGGCGTGGCCGGCGCCGACCGTGCCCATGCCGCAGGCCGAGGCCGCATTGTCGCCGGCGCCGCCGGCGATCGGAATGCCGGCCGCAACGCCCCATTTGGCGGCAAGCTCGGCGCGCAGGGCGCCGGCCTTCGCCGTGCCCTCGACCAGCGACGGCATGTGCTTCTCGTCGAGTGACGTGGCTGCCAGCAGATCAGCGGACCAGCGCCGCCTGCCGACGTCGAGCCAGGAGGTGCCGGCGGAGTCGGACATTTCCGAAATGTGCTCGCCCGTCAGCCAGAGCCGCAGGAAATCCTTGGGCAGCAGCACCTTCGCCACGTTGGCGAAGATCCTGGGCTCGTTGTTCTTCACCCAGGCGAGCTTCGGCGCGGTGAAGCCCGGAAAGACGATGTTGCCGGTGAGCTTGCGGAAGCGCGGATCGGCGTCGAGCGCGGCGGCCTCGACATGGCTGCGCGTGTCGTTCCAAAGGATGCAGGGGCGCAGCACCTTGTCGCCGACGTCGAGCAGAGTGGCGCCATGCATCTGGCCGGACAGGCCGATGCCCTTGACCGCCGCGAGTTCCTTCGGATGCGCGGCCTTGAGCTCGGCAATCGCTGTTTCGCAGGCCGCGATCCAGTGCGCGGGATCCTGCTCGGACCATCCGGGATGCGGCCGCGAGACATCGAGCGAGCCGTGGCCGGAGCCGATGACGGTCTGCCCGGCATCGATCAAAAGCGCCTTGACGCCCGACGTGCCCAGATCGAGGCCGAGATACATGATGTCCTCCCAATGCCATTAATTTTTTCGGATCTCGAAAAAATCTGGCTTGGCCAGTTCTTATGCCAAGATCCGCTTCGGGTCAATTCTCGGACAAATCGGCGGCGCGGCGCGAAAACAGCGCCGACAGCGGACTGTCCGGCCGCGCAAAGGCGCGTTCGCCCGTCAGCGCCCGCGCCAGCGGTCCATCGCCGGCGCGCAGGGCGGTCTCGATCAGCGTCAGGTCAATGACGTCGCGTTGCGCATGGCTGCCGCCGAAGCGGTTCGCGATCGACCGTATGGGGCGGATCAGGCGCGCCGCCTCGGCGTAATTTGCTTCGCCGAACGCCTTGATCGCCAGCGTCAGCGGATGGCCGACATCGCGGGTGAAAGCCGCATTGTCGTCGTTGCCGCGCATCGCCTCGCCCTGCGCGTCGAGCAGGCCCTCCGCCCGCGCCTCCTGGCCGGCGCCGACGAAGGCCATCATCGCGTGGGCATCGTTGAAGGCATAGTTGCCGCCGCCGGCCTTGTGCCAGTTGTCGGCCAGAGCCGTCCAGCGCCCGCCGACATCGACGCCGCCAAGACACAGCCGCCACAGGATTGCCGAGGCATCGACCATGTTGAGCGCCATCGTCGAGGCCTCGCCATAGATCGGGCCGTCATAGAGCGCCAGCACCTCATCGACCTCGCCGAGGTCGTAATGGAACAGCGCCAGGTGCCACCAATTGTGCACCTTGAGGAAGCTTTCCCTGGTCCAGGCGTCAGGATTGGCGCGCATCCAGGCGATGCCGTCCTTTTGCCGGCTCTGCATCTCCATGACATGGGCGACGGCGTGCTGCGCCCAGCCGTCGCGCGGCTCGATCTCGACAGCCGTGCGGCCGAGCCGTTCGGCGCGCGCATAGTCGCCCATTTCCTCCAGCCCGAAGGCCTGCATGCCGAGGACCGCATGATAGCCGGGCATGTCGCTTCGCCAGGCCGGCAGGGCGCGGCCGATGCGGTCGCGCAGCATGCGGGCGTTGCCGGTGAAGAAGTCGATCTGATGCCCGGTCAGCAGCGCCACGAGATCGAGCGGATGGTCGATGGCGACATCCTCGAGGATGCGGGAGGCCTCGTGCCAGCGCCCCCAGGCGAGATGGCCGAGGGCCGCGACATGCGCCTGCTCGCGCGCCGTGGCGGCGAGCGGCAAGGCCGCCTCGTGGCATGCCCTGGCCACGAGCGTCGCCTCGCGCTCGGTGGCAAGCGCGAAGAGGTAGCTCTTGAACACATGCGCCATGACGAAGCCGGGATCCTCGGCGATCGCGCGATCGGCCGAGCCGACCGGATCGCCGATGAAGCACTGAAGCTCACGCACAGCCCGACCATAGGCCGTCAATCCGGCTTCCGTCGCGCCGGACAAGGTCAGCCCGAAAGCGTCCCTGACTGCCATGGCTAGCCCTCCATCAGATGCCGGAACTGGCCTATCCTAGGCCAATAGGGGCTGGCACGCCAAGCTCAGGTCGCGCATGTCGACAAAGCCAAGGCAGGCGAATTTCGCCCGCTTCAATTGCCCGAGCGCATCGCCATGGTGGCGATGCCGGCGCCGACCAGGAGCGTGCCGCCGGTGCGGTTGAAGATGCGAATCGCTTTCGGGTTGCGCACGACGTTGCGCGCCCGCGCCGCGATCAGCGCGTAGCCGAAGGCATTGGCGAAGGCGAGCGCCAGGAAGGTCGTCTCGAAGATCAGCATCTGCGGCCAGAAGTCGGCATGCCGGTCGAGGAACTGCGGCAGGAAGGCGACGAAGAAGGTGATGCTCTTCGGGTTGAGCGCGGTGACCAGCCAGGCGTGCGCCATCATCTTGGCGGCGGACACCGCGTCGGTGCGCGGCTCGGCTTTCAGCGCTCCGCCGGCGCGGAACAGTTTGACGCCGAGATAGATCAGATAGCAGGCGCCGATCACCTTGAGCACGGTGAACACGGTGGCCGATGCCGCCAGCAGCGCGCCGATGCCCAGCATCGACAGCGTCATGGCGGTGAAGTCGCCGAGCGCGACCCCGACCGCCATCGGCAGCGCGGTGCGCCAGCCCTGGCCGAGCGCATAGGAGACGACCAGAAGGATCGTCGGACCCGGGATGACGAGAAGGATGGTGGAGGCGGCGGCGAAGGCGGCCCAGTTCTCGAAGGACATTTCCTCACTCCTTGAGCACAAAGAAAAGGATAAATCCTCGGGTCGGCCGGAATGTAAAGAGGCATCTTCGAAATGTTTGGGCGGCTGGTTCAGCCCTGCCGGCGCGGCGACGGCCATTAGGACCAAAGTCGGGTCCTTCACGCTTTGTCAACCATGACTGATGAAAATGCCTGTTATCCCGGCCGGACCGTGCTTCCCGCCGACAGCGTAGGGTCTGGTGTATGCGCGAGTTGCCGCAAAATCTGACGCCGCCGAACGGCGACGCAATCGAAACCGAAATTCAGCTTTCCCGCCGCGCCATGCTTTCCGGCGCCGGCGCCATGGCGCTGCTCGGCATGGCCGGCTGCAGCACCCAGACGCTCGAACTGCCGCAATTGCAGCTCGACGACGTCACCACCGGCTCGGTGCGGCCCATCCGCCCCGCCATCAGCGTCGACAAGAACATCACCGGTCCCGACGTCATGTACGCGTCGCTGAGCGATGGCGGCTTCGAGGTGCCGGCGGTGCCCTATCTGAAGGTCAAGCCGGAGTTCCGCCGCCAGATCGTCGTCGACAAGACCGGCGAGGCGCCCGGCACCATCGTCGTCCACCTGCAGGAGCGCATGCTCTACCTCGTGCAGCCCGGCGGCGAAGCCATCCGCTACGGCGTCGGTATCGGCAAGGACGGCTTCCGCTGGTCGGGCCGCGCCAACATCCAGTACGGCAAGGAATGGCCGGTCTGGACGCCGCCGCCGGAGATGATCCAGCGCAAGCCGGAACTGGTGAAATGGCAGGGCGGCCAGCCCGGCGGCCTCACCAACCCGCTCGGGGCGCGAGCGCTCTACATCTTCCAGAACGGCAAGGACACCGGCTACCGCATCCACGGCTCGCCGGAATGGTGGAGCATCGGCCAGGCGATGTCGTCGGGCTGCGTGCGCCTGATCAACCAGGACATCATCGACCTCTACAGCCGCGTGTCGAAGAAGAACCCGGTGGTCGTGGTCTGATCCCCGGCCGCTGCCGGCGCCCGTTTCGGCGACTTGTTCCAGTGCGGTCTTTTCTCCCGTTGCGTCATCCCGCAAGACAGGCGAAGGTGCCTCAAAACCATCGCCCGGGAGAGAAGCAAGCATGGCCGGAACTTTCGTCATCGCGCAGGGCGGCGGCCCGACCGCCGTCATCAACCAGACGGTCGTCGGCGCCGCGCTGGAGATCCGCAAGCGCCATCCCGGGGCCAGGGTGCTGGGCTCGATCCACGGCGTGCGCGGCATCCGCGACGGCAACTATGCCGACCTCTCCGCCATCCCGGAAGAGCAGCTCAGGCTGATCGCGGCAACGCCGAGTGCTGCGCTCGGCTCGACCCGCGACAAGCCCGACGCCGCCTATTGCGAGGTGATCCTCAACGGGCTGAAGAAGATCGGCGCCGACGCCTTCATCTATATCGGCGGCAACGACACGTCGGGCACGCAGCAGATCCTGACCGACGCCGCCGGCGGCTCGATCGCCTTCGTGCACGCGCCGAAGACAATCGACAACGACCTCGAGGAGAACGACCACACGCCGGGCTTCATCTCGGCGGCCGAGTTCGTCGCCGGCGCCTTCCTCTCGGTCGATCTCGACTTCCGCGCTTTGCCCGGCATCTATGTCGGCATCGTCATGGGCCGGCATGCCGGCTTCCTGACCGCGGCCGCCGCCGCCTGGCAGCTCGATCCGGACAGCGGCCCGCATCTGGTCTACGTGCCGGAGCGCGCCTTCTCGGCGAAGCGCTTCATCGACGACGTGCGGGCCACGCTCGACCGCCACAAGCGCTGCATCGTTGCCGTCTCCGAAGGCGTCAGCACCGCCGACGGCAAGGCGCTGGTCGAGAGCCTGGTGCCGCCAGAGAAGCTCGAACGCGACCAGCACGGCAACGTCAAGCTGTCGGGCAGCGACCTGACGGCCGCGTTGGAGCGCGCGCTGGCCGAAGGCCTGCCGGGCAAGCGGGCGCGGGTCGACGCGCTGGGCTACATGCCGCGCGGCTACATCGGCGCCATCAATGCCGTCGACGCCAAAGAGGCCTTCGACGCCGGCGCCTTCGCCGTCGAGGTCGCCGGGCAGGGCGGCGGCTCGGTGGCGCTGCAGTATGACGGTTCCAAAACCGTGCTGAAGAAGGTGCCGCTGAAGAACGTCGCAGGCAAGACGCGCCACATGCCCGACGATTTCATGCAGCCCGACGCCAACAAGCTCTCGGATGCCGGCATGGCCTACCTCCAGCGGCTGGTGCCGGAGAAATACAAGGTCGGGAAGCCCTTCGTCTGATGGGCGACCTGGTGGTGGGCGACTGGTTCGGCAAGGCCATCGTCGACGCCAGGACAACGATGCTGACCGAGCCGTTCGTGCATGATTTCGTGCGCGCCAACATCTGGCATCTCAGGGGCCGCGATGCCGACCTTCTGGTCGACACCGGCATGGGCATCCAGCCGCTGGCGGCCGAGATCGACACCCCAGCCGGCAAGCCGCTGATCGTCGTCGCCACGCATATCCATCTCGACCATGTCGGCTCGCTGCATGAGTTCCCGCTGCGGGCCGGGCCGAAGATGAGCGCGGCGCAGTTCGAGAGCATGGATGAGGCCGTCACCTATGCCTACATGTTCCACAATCTCGACGGCGCCGTTTCCAAATTGCCGGCGCCCGACTGGAAGGCGGCCGATTATCGGATTCCACCGGCGCCGCTGACGCGCGCGCTCGACGAGGACGACATCGTCGATCTCGGCGACCGGCAGTTCCGCGTCCTGCATCTGCCGGGACATTCGCCCGATTCGATCGCGCTGTTCGACGAGGCCGACGGGTTGTTGTTTGCCGGCGATGCCATCTATGACGGCATGCTGATCGACGATTTGCCGGATTCCGATCGCGCCGCCTATTGCCGCACCATGCGGCGCCTGCTCGACCTGCCGATCCGCATCGGCCATGGCGGTCATGGACCGAGCTTCGACGGCGCGCGGATGCGCGAGATCGCCCCGGCCTATCTGCGCCGCAGAGGC